>NZ_CP053948.1:0-165730 GCF_018438165.1 Acinetobacter sp. WY4
GACCGTGCTTCAGGTAAAAATACTGACCGACCTAAATTTCAGGAAATGTTGAACTATGTCCGGGAAGGGGACAGGGTGATTGTACATTCCATGGATCGTTTTGCGCGAAGCCTGAAAGATTTGGTCACTGAAGTAGATAAACTGGTCAAACGAGGGATTGCCATCCAGTTTGTAAAAGAAAATATTACTTTTACAGCCTAATCCACCCCGATGGATAATTTGATGCTGCAATTGATGGGTGCTTTTGCACAGTTCGAACGTGAGATCATTTTAGAGCGGCAAAAGGAAGGAATAAAACTCGCCTCTGCTCAGGGGAAGTACAAAGGTCGGGTGCATAAACTAAAGCCTGACCAAGCTGAAGCTTTACGACAAGCATGGAGGGAAGGGAAGTATCCATCAAAAATGGCATTAGGAAAAGCTTTTGGGATTAGTCGTCAGGCGGTATACCGATATTTACAAGTTAGTGAATAGCTTATTGGGATTGGCAACTAAATTTAGTTTAACTTATAAAAATCATGAAACATTGTTCGAATTTTAAGCGTGGAACATAAATAATCAATAAAAAGCCGCTCTGGTACCCTATGCCCCACAACGGCTTGATCTAATATACTGAAATTTAAAGATAAATAAAGAGAATTTCGTATAAGGTGTATTATGTTATTTTTAGAGAAACTACTAAATTATATTGGGTTGTAAATATTTGAAATTCCGTTAAGATATTTTGGATTAAATTCTATTCCTAGATAGCATTCGTGTTGACTCATCTCTCCAAAAAACTTTGGTTTTGTTTTCTTATGGTTTTTGCCATAGGATGGAGTAGTGTGTCTGTTGCATCAGTAAAGATAATGCATATCAATATGCAAACTGAAATGAGCCAAGATCATTGTTTAGATCAAGCACAGCAAGTCACTCAACATGGTATTAATCACGAAGTACAGACGAATACCGATTGCCATAATCATTTAGCTCTTAATCAGAATATAGATCACAAAAAGTGTCAGGAATGTTCTAGCTTATCCTGCCAGACACAGATCTCATGTCTTCATTCTTTGCAAAGCTCGCTAGATCCCCTAGATACCTTCTATTCTATAGATCAGCCTAATTTTTATTACCCCAACCAATATCTAAATGGGTATTGGCAAGAAATTTCACGTCCTCCTAAAACTTAACCAATTTTTTTAAAATTTATTTATTTTTCAAAAATTAAGGTTAAGTTATGTCTCATAAAATTAGTTCGTACCTATTAGCAGGTATTTGTTTTGCATCGTCGCCTTTGGTTTTTGCCGAAGTGCGTGAATATCAGCTTGTTATTGATGAAGCAGTGGTCAGCCCAACTGGAAAGCCTGTAAAGCGCATTACCGTAAATGGTCAATTTCCTGCGCCTTTGCTTGAGTTTGAAGAGGGTGATGAAGCCATCATTCGCGTGAAAAATAATTTAAAAAACCAAGATTCTTCTATTCATTGGCACGGACTGTTGTTGCCGGGCATTATGGATGGTGTACCGGGATTTAATGGTTTTAACGGTATTAAGCCTCAAAGCGAGTATGTTTATAAATTCAAGATTCGCCAAAGCGGGACTTATTGGTATCACGCTCATTCTAAAGGACAGGAACAGGACGGCTTATATGGTTCTTTTGTGATTTATCCAAAAGGTAAAACACCATTGGCAGCACATGAAAAAGCTGAACGTGACTATGTGGTGATGTTGTCAGATTTTCATGAAAAAACCAGTGATCAAATTCAGAAAGATCTTAAAATTTCAGCTGAATATTATCAAGATCAGCGTGAAACCTTGGGTGATGTTTGGAAGCAGGTTAAACGTGATGGCATAAAAGCGACATGGTCTGACCGCAAAATGTGGAATCAGATGCGTATGCTAAAAACCGACATGTCGGATGTTACAGGTTATACCTTCCTCATTAATGGCAAAACACCTGAACAAAATTGGACAGGAATGTTTAAACCGAATGAAAAAATTCGCCTACGTTTTGTGAATGCATCTGCGATGTCTTTCTACGATGTCCGTATTCCTAACTTGAAAATGACTGTGGTCAGTGCTGATGGTCAGCCTGTAAAACCTGTTGCTGTGGATGAGTTTCGTATTGGCACAGCTGAAACTTATGATGTGATTGTGGAGCCCAAAGGCGGACATTATCAAATTGAAGCTGAGTCAATTGACCGTGCAGGCTATGCGATTGGTACACTGCACAATGAATTAAATCCTATGACACATGGCATTCATATGCCTGCACCACGTCCACGCTCACTTTTGACCATGGAAGATATGGGACATGGTGGCGGTGATCATGCAGGAATGGATCATTCGAAAATGAACCACGGCAATATGCAAGGCATGGATCACTCGAAAATGGATCATTCAAAAATGAACCATGGCGATATGCAAGGCATGGATCACTCGAAAATGGATCATTCAAAAATGAACCATGGCGATATGCAAGGCATGGATCACTCGAAAATGGATCATTCAAAAATGAACCATGGCGATATGCAAGGCATGGATCACTCGAAAATGGATCATTCACAGCATGGCACAGCAAAACCACAAGAAAATGATCAAGTGGTTTATGGTTGGGCAAATGCATCTACACCTGCGGGCAATAAAGCCTTGCAATATAGTGATTTAAAATCTTTAGAACCGCAAAAAGATACTCGTGAAGCTAGCAGTGAATTAGTAGTGCGTTTGGGCGGTACTATGGAGCGTTATATTTGGACGATTAACGGTAAAAAATTCAGCGATGCTGAGCCATTAAAAGTGAAGTATGGCGAGCGTATCCGTATCAAATTTATTAATGACAGTATGATGGCGCACCCCATGCATTTACATGGCATGTTTATGCAGTTGGAGAATGGTCAAGAGTCGGTAGATATGCCGAATAAACACACATTGATTGTACCACCGGGTAAAACAGTGACTGCTTTATTAACTGCGGATGAGTTGGGCGAATGGGCAATCCATTGTCATTTGTTGTATCACATGAGTGCAGGAATGATGAACAAGTTGATCGTGGCAAATGTTAGCGATGAACAAGTGTCTACAACGCCAATTCAAGATACAAATACGACTCAAACTCACCAAGTAACTGAGCAAAAAGGAGCTGGACATGCACATCACTAATTTTGTATTTAAAGCGTTTTTTTCTGTTGCGGTATTGAGTTTAACAAGCTTAAGTTTGGCGCACGAAGGGCATCATTCAACTGCTCAGACTGATGGAAAAAATGTACCATCAATGAATCATCAAGCGATGTCTGAGATGGATCATTCACAGCATTCTCCACAAGAGCATGCACAACACATGCAGATGATGGGGAAAATGAATCATGCTGCACATTCAGCACCGATGAACCATCAACATGCAGGTCATCAGCCAATGCATCACAAATCAACAGAGAAACAGCAAGATCAAAAAGTACAGAAAGGAGATCAACATGCGCACCATTAATCTTTTTTCTAAAACTGTTTTAGCAAGCTCTTTGTTGATGGTCAGTGCAGTGAGTTTGGCACATAATGGTGAAGATCATAGTGCGCCTGAAAAAATGACAGTTGCTACATCTTCTAGTCAAAATCAGCCGATGCAAATGGATCGCTCTCAAATGAACCATAGCCAAATGAATCAGGCACAACATCAGGCAACATCTACGGTTAATCATTTACATCATGTACCAGATGCGAATGCTCAGCAGAGTTCGCATTATGATCATCGCTCAGAACACGGTGCGCAAATTTATGCGATTACGACAGTGGACAATAAGTGGCTTGTCAATGAAGATGGCACAGGTGATTTAAAGTCAGAGTTTGAAACCCGTATTGGCACAGATGAAAATAAGGTTTTTATTAAAATTCATGCCGATAAAGAAGAATCGCATGATGCACATTATGATGCCAAACTTTTATATAGCCGTATGATTTCAGACTTTTGGGATGCACAGATTGGTGCACGTTATCGTAGTGAAAAAGTTGAACTCAATGATCATCGCAAAGACACCGAAGAAAATGTTGATGCGGTGATTGGCTTACATGGTATGGCGCCATATTTCTTTGAAACTGATGCTTATCTCTATGCGGGAGAAGACAATTATGCGGGCTTTAGCCTAGAAACGGAACGTGATTTTCTGATTACGCAAAAGTTGATTATTCAACCTTATTTAGAGTTGGATGCTATCTTTAGTGATGACTCTAAATATGCGAAAAAAACTGGTTTAAGCAGTGCAACCGCAGGGTTTGAAACTCGCTATGAAATCAGTAAAAAGATCATGCCGTATATCGACATTGCCTATGAGTATTCAAAAGGTAATGATGAAACGTCGTGGCAAATAGAATCAAACTCTGAGAAAGGTTGGTTATATGGAGCTGGTGTTAGATTTAGATTTTAATTAATTTAATGATTACTAAATAGCTTTATTTAAATAAAACTCTAGCTTAATGTGGCCGGAAGCAAAATGTTAACTTATTTTGCTTCCTTCCATTTAACATAATGGCTGTTATGCGAAGTCGACTTGTAATGCAATTTGCATTACAATATTCCTAGTACATTAAATACTTGGGAAATATGATGGCTACTGTTAACTTCAGGATCGATGAAGCCCTTAAAGAAAAATCTTATTCAATCCTTAAAGAGCAAGGTATTGCACCTACTGATTTCTTCACTAGTATTCTTGAGTATGTTGCTACGACTGGGAAACTGCCTGTCAAAAAAGCTTTGCTTTCGGAAGAAGATGAAGAATTATTAGCTCTTGTCCGTAAGCGCATTAATGATCCTAAAGAGATGTTTGAGGAAGTCACATTAGATGACTTATAAGCTTTTACGTCACAAGGACTTTACAGCAGAATGGGAAAACTCCCTGTTGCTATACGAGATCAATTTAAAAAGAAACTAGCCAAAGTCATAGAGCAGCCACATATTCCAAAGAATATGCTTAGAGGCGATCTTGCAGGTTGCTATAAAATCAAATTATTAAAAGCTGGTGTCCGACTTGTCTATCAAGTTAAAGATGATCAGGTAGTTATCCTGCTCATTACCGTCGGAAAACGAGCTGATAGCATAGTTTATGACGAAGCGAAAAAGCGAATTAAAGACTAAAAATGGGAGCTTAAAGCTCCCATTTTTGGCTTCGTATAAGGTGTATTATGTTAATTTTAGGAAAGGCTCTAGACTAGCAGAATGATTATGTTAGTCTAGAGCCATATAATTAACATTATTGAAGTATTTTACATGGCAATTTTTCGACATTCTTCTGCACACTGACGGCAAGCCTCAGCACATTTTTTACAATGATCATGTGAATGTTTTTCACACTCTTCCGCACAATATTCACAGATCTTAGCACAAAGCTCACAAATCTCTTTGAGGAAAGGTGAGTTATGTTGTTGCATACGCACACATAACTGACAAATATCTGCACATTCTAGACAACGTTGAATACATTCACGCATCATCTCTAAATCTTTTTCTTTTAAACAAGAAGTTGCACATTCAGTACAAATAAGTGAACAGTTTGTACATGCAGAAATACACTTTGAAAATTCCGTATTAATCATTTTTTACTCTCAACTTATATAATCAGAGAAATAATTAAAACATAATTTTTTTCTACTAATTATTTTAAATTATTAGTAAATGTAATACATAATGTTAATTTATATGAATAATGTTAATTTTAACTAAATCTTATTTATATTCCAAATTATTAAAAAACAGTTTTTAATTAGGATAGATGATCAAGTATCAAAAGCAGCTATTCTTAAAATAACTGCAATAATTTTATCACTTTAAAAATAGATTTTCCCTCTATTTAACATAATGGATATTATACGAAATTAATGGATGTTCGTATAGATTACTTGCATATTGTATTCGATCGAATACAATATAGTGAGAAGATAAGGAATCCTCATGATTGAAATTAAACGTCTGCCAGAATTTGATGAATGGTTGGATGGCATTAAAGACAATATGACCCGTATTCGCCTGAATCGTAGATTAGATAAGGTTCAACGTGGAAATTGGGGAGACATTAAACCTCTCCAAGATGGCGTTTGGGAAATGAGAGAATTCTTCGGTGCTGGATGGAGAATGTATTACATCCAACATGGTGATGTAGTGATTGTAATGCTTGGTGGAGGAGATAAATCGACTCAACAACAAGACATCGATCGTGCAATCAAATTATCGAAAACATTGGAGGATTAAAATGGTTAAAGTCGCTGATTTACCAAGTTTTGATATGGCTGAGTCACTCAAAACTGAAGAAGACATTGTGATGTATCTTAATATGGTTCTTGAAGATAATGATCCAGCTGAATTAGCCCATGCACTTGGTGTTATTGCTAAAGCTCGTGGCATGACTCAAATTGCTAAAGAAGCAGGGATTGGGCGTGAGGCACTCTACAAAGCCCTACGTCATGATTCAGCACCACGTTTTGATACAATTAATCGCGTAGTAAATGCGTTAGGCTTAAAACTCACTGTACAACACGCCTAAAACTTTAAAAAATATAGTAAAAATGGGAGCTAAAGGCTCCCATTTTTAGATTAATATAACGTGTATTATGTTAATTTAAGGAAAACTAATTGATTCTTAAAAGTAAACGGTTTCTATTATCAGATATTAAGAGGTATTAAACTCTCTCTGACAATAGATTGACTAATACTTTTAATTCATCTCGTAATTGACTTAAGTTATCAAACTCAATGTTTTTGGTAAGCTCTTTAGGAATATTTTCAGCCTCAGCAGATAAGTCTCGCCCTTTGTCTGTTAAGGAGATTAGAACTCGTCTTTCATCATGAGGATCACGAGATCGATTAATCAGAACAGATGTCTCCATTCTTTTTAATAATGGCGTTAATGTTCCACTATCAAGATGTAAAATTTGTCCAAGATCACCCACACTTACACATTTTTTTTCCCACAAGACCAACATCACTAAATATTGAGGATAAGTGAGCCCAAGAGGTGCAAGAAAAGGGCGATAAGCTTTCACAATTAAATTAGATGCAGCATAAATAGGAAAACATAGTTGCTCATCTAAGCAAAGCTGATTCTTGGACATAGTTTTTTTATTTGGTATAGACAGTGGTAGACACCTGTATATTACCTCGAATAGCATTGGAATAAGGACATACTTGATGCGTTTGTTCCACGATTTTCTCTGCATCAGCTTGTGAAATACCTGAAAGCGTGACATCTAAGTGTACTGTCAAGGCAAATCCGCCATTGCCATTAGCAACCATTCCAACAGTACTCAAAACTTCTACATCATTATCACGTATTTTATGTTCTTTATTGCTACGAGTTAAATGGATCACTGCATTCCCAAAACAGGCTGCATAGCCAGCAGCAAATAATTGCTCAGGATTTGTTGCATCACCTTTCCCACCTAATTCTTTAGGTAGAGCCAATTTTAATTCTAAAAGACCGTCTTCACTACTAATTGTTCCAGAACGTCCACCGACTGCTTTGACTTGAGTTGAATAGAGGTTACTCATTGATATTACCTTGTTTAGACTTATATTGTGCAAAATATAATTGCACACAATATAAAATAGGTCAATTATTCCTACTAATTTTTCTCATTTAACATAATGGCGGTTATATGCAATACACTTGTATATTAATATAAATATCAATTACTTAAAAATTTAGTCATGACCAAGAAACCAGCAGAAATCCGCTTTTGTAATAAGTTGGTGAGTTTTTAAGCGAATCTGTAACATTTAGCCATTAAAATTGGTTAAAAAATGATCAATATCGGAGTAAGTGCCCATTTCATATGGATCTAGGTTCCAAAAATATCCCCAATTGCTGGGGATAAAATTTAGGCTATTTTGTACGCCTGGGCTTACGTAAATTCTGGTTCTTTACGGCTGTCCAGGATAGGTGAATTTTCCTATGATGAAGCCATAGAGAACAGGATGTTCCAAACAACAAGAATAAGAAAGATCGCACCAGGAACGTGAGGTAAGACAGGAGTCATACTTAGCAACCCAATATGAAAAACCCCGGCAGGATGCCGGGGTTTTTTATTGCTTAGAATATCTATAACTGGGTATTGATCTGATAGCGTGTATTACGTCCACCACCTTCTAATTTAACGATACATTCTTTCTCAAGTAAGTCTGATAAGTGGCGAGTAGCCGTTGCCTTACTGACTTTAGCAACCTTTTGATATTGCGAAGCACTAATACCATGTTCAAAGCCATTTTCGCCACCGTCTAATAAACGATTTAGAACTTTACGTTGTTCTTCACCCAGGGCTAAATTTGAATATTTATGCCAAAATTGACTTTTAAACAATGTTCGACTGATCTGCGCTAAGGTTTTTTCAAGGCTTTCATTCAACGTGTCTAGAAACCAAATCAGCCAATCTGTGATATCAGAATCATTTTTTTGAGTTTGTTCTAATATCTCATAGTAACTTTTACGTTTATTTAATATCGCAGTAGACATTGCATACAAACGGATACTTTGCTCATCCATTTGAGCTAGAGCAAGGTCTGTAAGTGTACGTGTAATACGGCCATTACCATCATCAAAAGGATGTAGGGTAACAAACCATAAATGGGTAATGCCTGCACGTAACAGAGGATCAAGCAATGAATCATTCAGACTCTGATTAAACCACGCTATGAAGGTATGTAAGCGTTCTTCTAAGCCTTCTCTTGGCGGTGCTTCAAAATGTACTTTAGGGTAATCCAATCGACCTGAAACGACCTGCATAGGCTCTGATCCCCTCAGTTGACCAATGCGTAAACGTTGCATTGTCCAGTCGGGGTCATTGAAAAGCCAACGATGCCATTGCATGAGGCGCTCAACAGTCAGTGGTTGCTTAACATCGTTCAGCGCATCCAGTATGATATTGGCTAAACCTTCTGATCGATCTGAGCTTGGATAAGGCTGTTCAAGAGTGACACCCAAGCGTTGGGCTAAAGATGATCGCAATGAAAAAACATTGAGGGTTTCATTTTCAATTGCTGATGAAGCAACGAGATTGGCAAGTAGAGTATCTAGAGTGAATTGTTCTTTCGCTAAATCATGCTGACTTTGTCCAAGAAGAATTCCTATTTTTTGATGTATCTGTCTGGTTTTAGGTAAGATAGTTGAATCTTGCCATGTGAAATTTGTCCAGTTTTCTGCTTGCCAAATCCATTTCTGCATTTTCAATCTCTCTCATCTAAAATCTAAGATGAGTTAAATATAGCACAAATTCGACTCATATTGTGAGCCGAATATGTACTGTTAATTAGCTCATTATTTATCGAGAACAGTTCTACTTGGGGCTTACATTTTGACTTCGTATAACGTGTATTATGTTAATTTTAAGAAAACTAAATAATTTAACCTTAAATATTTTTCATATCAGATTAACTCAAAGGAATAGATTTAAATGGACTAACTCCGTAAGTTAAAGTTTTTTGATTGATTTAATAAATTCAATAAATTGCGGCGAAAAATCTTTAAATAAAGGAATATCTTTATTTTCTAATAACACTTCTCCCATAAGCTTTAATCCTACGGCAAAAGATTTCATTGATTCTTCATCTATAATTTTTTTCTGCTGCAATTTTTCTAAAACTTTGAAAATATCATCGTGATTATAAGCAGTAAAAACAAGATCTTCAGTGTAAGTTGAAGGCTGTCCTTTTGGATCGACAAGATGCCTTACACTAATTTGATATTTATGTTGTTTCATCGGACTACCTCATTTTTAAGACAGCTAATATCAACAGCAGCTTGATCAATGCTCTTAGCAATTTGATGAATTGTTTCTTCAGTCAGTGCATTATTTTTTAATTTAAGTCGCAATGATGTTTTTAAGTTTGCCATTGCACGATAGATATCTAGATATTGATCATTATTTTGAATTTCACGTCGCGTCTCTAAGCGGCCAAGGATATGTTCTAAATGCTCTCTTTGACCATTTAAATGGTTAATACCAGTCACTGTAATCTTGTACTGCTTACGGTCACCATCAGGTTTTTCAATAGAAACAAATTGCATGTCTTCAAGATAAGATAAGGTTGGGTAAATTGTGCCTGTACTTGGGCTATATCCACCACCTACCAACTCACCAATGCTTTTAATAATTTCGTAACCGTATCTAGGCGCTTGTTCAATTAAAGAAAGCACTAGCAATTTCATATGGCCAGATTCAAATAAACGGCTTTTACGTGATGGCGTATCTGAATTTATCAGCAAAGAGTCAGTTGTTTCATTCATAAGTTGGTATATCTAAGATTTATTAAGATATATCTTGATAAATCTTAGATATATTTTCAATTCTTTTATTTATCCCCGTATTTAACATGATGGTTGTTATGCGAAATTCCTAGCATATTCATCTTTTGTCTTATATCTTTATTTTTACCAATAGGTAAAATATATTCATAACTTACATCGAAAAGTAGGTAATTAAGAAAAAATTACAGCGTTTTATAAGCCTTATAGTAACGGGAGAGACTATAGGGCTTTTTATTTATCTTAATATTCATATATCTATCATGAAGCCATGATACTCTGCGATATAAAAAACCGGCTTGAGAATAGACCGGTCTTTTATGATATTTGCTAAAATACTCTTTTGAAATATAAAAAACTAAGCGTGTATAGCACTGGGTCTAGGTGTTTTTTGGGCTTAGTTATTAGCGTTATTTAAATAAGTATAAGTCAATTTTTACCTAAGGGATTTGCTTTTCAACTATTTCCAATTTCTTTAATGCTTGCCCTTTTTTATGATCATTATTAATCTTTACAACCAGAGCTAAAATAAAAACCATCACTATAAAAACAAGGAAAATCAAATGCTTTTTCATCATTAATTCCGTCTTTTGATCTTTAAGAATGCCTTGTTCCTTTGTAAATAGATATGACATAAGGGAAGCACTGATACAAGCTTTTTTAAATGACTTTAGCAACTCGATAAACAGTTGCAACTCCACAATTCACTGCTTTGGCAATTTCTTCCTTAGTCATATTGCCAGCTGCTAGTAATTCTTTTATTCGTTTGTGCTTAGCCTCATTGGCTTTCTTACCTGTTGGCTTATAACCCGAACGTGCCAGGCCCTGCTTAATACGTTCTATACGTTTCTCATTGTCTAGGCGAGCCATTGTTGCCAGGAGATCAATCAACATATTATTAATGAGTTCTAGGATTGAATGAGTAATGGTGTCACTGGTTTGAATCATTTGGTAGGTAGTAGGAAGATCTGCCACAATTAATCGAAGTCCTTTCTCCTGAATCCTGCGCTTCAGCTCTTGAAAATCTCGTTGGGTTAGGCGTGATAAGCGGTCAATACTTTCAACTAACAAGGTGTCACCTTGATTTGCTTCTGACAGCAGCTTATTCAATTCAGGTCGGTCTAACTTCGTACCACTATAGTTTTCCACGTACACAATGGTTTCACCCAAATTCAAGTTTTGGTTTAGATCCTGAAGAATCTGCAGAGCCCTTTTTGCATCTTGATCTTTAGTTGAAGCTCGTAGATAAATACGTGTATTCATTTCTATCATTTAATCTTAATTCTGTTAGATTAATGATAACAACATCATTTAATTATTGCATTAAGTCTAATGATAGATATTGTATGCGATTTGGCTCGCTATCATTCAGCTATAGCTTAATGATAATAAATTTTACGTAGCTTAGCTGCATTCTATAGGCAGTGTATTAGCCCCCGTAAAAACGGACAATTAACTGGCTAATTTCATTGCCAGGAATTCACGAGGAGATTTCATGTTTAACCCGCTGTGCGGATGGCTGCAATTGTAATCCTCTATCCACGCAGGTAAAGCATTAATCACTGTAATGGCATCAGGCAGATCGTTTAAATAAACATAGTCACGCTTGAACGTCTTGACAAAGGCTTCAGCCATGCCGTTACTCTGCGGGCTTCTCACCGGTGTGGTACAAATCTCAAAGCCCAGTGTGTGGGCAAATTGCCGGGTTGCCTTGGCAATATAACAGCTACCGTTATCGGTCAGCCATTCAATCCGGTGCGGTAGATGGTCAACGAAGCCAAAGCGGTTTTCCATACTCTCCACCAATACATCACAGACCATATCACTGCTAATGCCCACAGTCGTGGCAAGATAACTGATGACCTCCCGATCGCAACAGTCCAGGCTAAAGATGACCCGCACCTTCTCACCACTCCAGCATTTGATCTCAAAGCCATCTGAACATCAGCGCTGGTTGGATAGCGGTACAATGACCTGTCCTTCATGGGTTCTGTCATTGCATCGTGGCATGGCTTTAGTGAGCAATAGCTGATTCTCTTTCATGATGCGGTAGATCCGTTTGGGGTTCACCCGCACAGGGTTAAGCTGGTGCTGCTTTAGATGACGGTTAAGGTGTGCGGTTACCCGCCGGTAGCCATTACTCGGCCTGGTGTGACAGATCTGCTCAATGATCGGCAATAGTAACTGATCATCAGCCCTGCAGTAGCGGGTACGCGGCACTGGCGGTGGCTGCTTTAGGTGCTGATACAGATTAGACTTGGATACCCCTAATGCACAGGCTATTTGTCCGACCGGGTAGAGTCCGGCGGCGACAAGACAATGGGCGAGATGAACTTTTTTGCAGCGGCAATCTCCAGTGCATCTTTTAAGATCTCAGCTTCGACAGTCTTGCGTCCCAGCATTTGTTCAAGCTGCTTTACTTTTTAAGTAAGGCTTGATATTCACTGGCACTCACCACCTGATCATTGGTTTGCACGGCAACAATGCCTCCTTGTTGCATGAGTTTCTTCCATTTAAACAGCAAACTTGGGGCAATACCATATTGCCGTGCAACTGCTGATACCGATGAGCCCGCCTGCATGCTCAAGGCAACACACTGGGCTTTTTGTTCGGCAGTATAGCGACGGCGGCGCTGGTTGAATGTGATAACTTCGATATGGCTCATAAGACACTCCTTAACCCTGGCTTTAGCACTAGGGCTTAATTAAAGGTGTCCGTTTTAATTGGGTTTTAACACAAATTGTAAGCCCAAAATAGAAATGTCCGCTTTTAGAATGTGCACTTTTGCAATTTCCTTAGCGGACGGTTTGATATGTTGGTGTCTATGTCGGATAAAGAACTTAAACGATTGTCGGTTTTGCAGGAAATCTGCGATCAACGCATAACTCAATCCCAGGCTGCTCAGCTACTTCTACTTCATATTTCAGAATGTCAGGTCAGACGCTTACTGCAGAAATACAAAGTTCAAGGTCCAGCTGCATTATAGCCCATACGGGTCGTGGCCAAACCAGCAATTCCAGGCTTTCTGAAGAACTCAGACTCAAGTGCCTCAATATTGTTTCTGATCAACTGCATGGTTTCGGACCAACCTTGGCGCATGAAAAGCTTATTCAACAGGAGTTATGGTTCATTCTGACCAAGGCAGTCAGTACTGTAGTCGTGCTTTTAGAGCGCTATTATTGACGAATAACTGTATTCAAAGTATGTCACGCAGTCTTGCGCAGTACACTGCTCATGTTGGGACAATGCAGTGACTGAAAGCTTCTTTCATACATTGAAAGGTCATGTAATCCATGGCAGTGTGTTTGCCACTCGAAAAGAAGCGAATGCTGTCTTGTTTGACTATATCGAGATTTATTACAATCGAATCAGAATACATTCTGCAAATGGCTGGTTAAGTCCTGAAGCCTTTGAACAAAAATATTGTAAGAATTTAGAGGGATCGAATGTCCACAATACTGTCTAGGATCAGATAAAGGATTCTGCATCTGAAAAAAGGCCTTTAGCTTAATTCTGAGCTTCGACTAATGACAAAATATAAGACTTCTACCTCTGAAAATTATAAAAAATCAATTTTTTTGATTTTTAAAGAATGAGGATATAGTATTTGTAAAATTACTTAGCTGCTTAAAACTTAATTCTAATTGGTTAATAGGTGAAAAATGAAATTAGCAGAAGCTCTCTTACTTCGAAGTGATCAACAAAAAAAAATTATTTCACTAAAACAACGTATCAATGCAAATGTATTGGTACAAGATGGTGATAAACCATCTGAAGATCCAAATGAACTACTAAAACAAGTATTTGCTTTAATTCAAGAATTTCAAAAATTAAGTTATGCAATTCATGAAACTAATGCTTTAACAAAATTAAATGATGGTCGTTCTTTACTTGCTTTATTGACTTTGCGTGATGAATTTGTAGAACAGCACAAAACCCTAACTGCAGCAATAAGTAATACATCTCGTGAATCTGATCGTTATAGTACGCGGGAAATAAAGTGGCATAAAGTTATTCCAGTTTCATCACTACAAAAACAAGCTGATGATATTAGTCTTAAATTACGTGATTTAAATGTGTTGATTCAGTCGAGTAATTGGAAAATTGATTTGATTGATGCCTAATAGTCCTTTAGATATAATCAAGTTGAACATACTGGGCGAGTACAAGATCCCTTACTTCCACAACATAGGATTGTAAATAAAGTGTAGTGGCTTGCAAAGCAAGTGGATAAGCTTAAAATTTTAAGTACAAATCAATCCATCACTTGGCATAACTCAAATCTTTGTGCGAACAAAGTTACATGTTACTTATAACTACCATGTACTGACAGTATGTTCACCTCAATTACTAAAAATAAAGAAATGAGCAAGCACCAGCTCAACTACATTTCTATTTTTAATTCGGTTCGGCTTTGTTGCATAACGAGCTGAAAGACAGATTTTGAAAACAGCAGATTCAAATCACAAGTTGAACCGTACCGGGTTTGTCGGAGACTTTTTTATTTAAGTTAGGCCACCTGACCTAACGGGTTAATCTTGTCATAGTACATTGCTTCAAACTCAAAAGGTGATACAACCCAATGCACTGTGTACACGCTTTTTATTGAACCAATCTACCCAGTTTAGTGTCGCAAGTTGTACATCCGCTAAACCTTACCAATCTGCTTTTAGATATTCAATCACCTCTGTTTTGTATAAGCCATTCACCGTTTCAGCCAGAGCATTATCGTATGAATCACCAGTTGTACCGACTGATGCTCGTAAATTTGCAGCTTCTAAACGATTGGTATAGCGAATAGAAAGATATTGAACACCTCTATCGGAATGATGAATCACATTCTTTGGCATGCCTCGATCGTGCAATGCATTGCTCCAATGCATCGAGCACCATATCTGTATTCATTCGTGTAGATACTTTCCATCCAACTATTGCTCGTGAGAACACATCAATAACAAATGCGGTATATACCCAGCCTGAATGAGTTTGAATATAGGTAAAGTCACCCACCCATAGTTGGTTTGGATGATCAGCATTAAAATTACGTTTCACTAAATCATCTGCCCGTTTTTAGTCATCTCGGTTACGGGTGGTTTGTTTATTCTTACCACGCCAAACACCTTGTATACCTAGCTTTTGCATCAATCGAGCAACAGTACAGCGTGCAATAATATAGCCTTCACGTTTCAGTTTTTGCCAGACTTTACGTACACCATACCGACCTGAACTTTCCTTCCAAATTCGTTTAATCTCCTCAGCATGATGCAAGTCATGTAAATCTCGCTTTGCTCGATGTTCTGGATTTTCGCAGAGATCTAGAGTCCGGTAATAGGTTGAAGCTGCGATCGGTAAAATCCTACAAATCGCATCAACACCATATAAGTCTTTATTGTTATGGATGAAATCCACCATTATTTGTGTGGGCGGTCGAGCTCCGCCTGGGCGAGAAAAGCGGCTGCTTTACGTAGAATTTCATTGGCACGCTTTAATTCTTTAATTTCACATTCCATTTGCTTCATTTTTTCTTGATCAGATATCTGTTGTACTTTAATAGGATTTTGCTGATCTAAATGCTTTTGATGCCAGGCACGAAGTGTTTCAGGAGTACAACCAATCTTAGGCGCAATTGCTGTGATTGCAGCCCAAGTAGAAGGATAATCTTTTTCAGATTCAATCAATAATTGAACCGCTCTTTCTCTGATTTCAGGGGTACATTTTAATTTTGTCATCGGGACACTACGCTTCGCTACGTCTTGCGAAGCAATGCTTCTCATCTCAGAATATTGAGTCTCCGACAAACCCGGTACGGTTCAGCCTTCTGCATGACCACACCATAGCGATTCAGATATGGAACCGTCAGACTTCCACCACCAATACCAAAGATTGCTGATGCAACCCCAATCACACTACCTGCAGCAACTTGTTGACCTGATGAGGGTAACGTTTTCGTTGGGTCAATTGCTTTTTTGGCACCTTTAAACATCGTATATGCGACCCAAATCAGAAATAAGCCAACAATGATTTGTAGATGTAATCCTGATATCAAACCAGCAATACCTGCCCCAAAAAAACAACCAATCGCCATAGGTGGCGCTAGATTTTTAAAAACAGGCCAAATCACAGCACCAGTTTTATGATGCGCCATCAATGAGCTAATCGAGGTTACAACAATGGTTGCCAAAGATGTGCCTAATGCGAGGTGCATAACCACATCGGGGTCATAGCCCATTTGGGTAAAGACAATAAAAAGCAGTGGTACAATAATCGTACCACCGCCGACACCAAACAGCCCTGCTGCAAAACCAGCAAAAGCGCCGATGACTAAAAAGGTTATAAGTTCCACAATAAAATAACTTTAAAAAGATAAAAGAATTAAGGCATTGAGTTAAGCGTGTTCCAACTGACCCACTTGATGATAAGCACGGTTAAAATACACCAGACTTTCTTCTTGATCGCTTTGTTGAACTTTAAGAACACGACACATGAAAACACTGTGTGTACCGACTTGCTTAATATCTTGAATCTCACAGTCAAAACTGACCAAGGCATCTTTCAAAATAGGTGAACCAGTTTCCATCGTACTCCAATCACCGAGTTTGAAACGATCTTCTGAGCTGAATTTACTTGAAGCAAAAGCATTTGAAAGCTGTTCATGCTGAGTACTTAGTACGTTTACAGCCAAGACTTTATTTTCAACAAAATGGGCATGTGAACGGGAGGATTGATTCATACAGACTAATAACATTGGCGGTGTATCCGTCACGCTACATACGGCAGATGCAGTAAATCCATGCATACCTGTTTCACCCGAAGTCGTAATAACATTCACTGCTGTGGTGAGTAAAGACATTACATTTCTAAAGTCTGTTGCTTCAATCATCTCTTTCATCTCAAATGTACATATCACGTGCTCGTGCATAAAGCTGGACAAATGACCTTGCGATGATTTGTTCTGCTTCGCACGAGACTACGTTTGATTAAGCTTCTAGCTCTTTACGAACAATGGCAGCACCTGCGCTTAAAGCTTCAAGTTTGCCACGTGCCACTTGGCGAGATAGCGGTGTCATACCACAGTTAGTTGAAGGATACAGTTTATCTGCATCAACAAATTGCAATGCTTTGCGTAGCGTATTTGCTACTTCCTCTGCAGTTTCCACTTGAGTGGTTGCCACATCAATTGCACCCACCATCACTTTCTTACCACGGATCAATTCGATTAAATCCATTGGTACACGTGAGTTTTGGCATTCAAGTGAAATAATATCGAGCTTAGATTGTTGTAGTTTCGGGAATGACTCTTCGTATTGACGCCATTCATTACCTAAAGTTTGTTTCCAATCTGTATTGGCTTTAATGCCGTAACCATAGCAAATATGAACTGCAGTTTCACATTTTAGACCTTCAAGTGCACGTTCTAAGGTTGGTACACCCCAGTCATTCACTTCATCAAAGAATACGTTAAACGCAGGTTCATCAAATTGGATAATGTCTACGCCTGCTGCTTCAAGTTCTAAAGCTTCTTGGTTCAAAATTTTGGCAAATTCCCAAGCCAGTTTTTCACGGCTCTTGTAGTGTCCGTCAAAAAGTGTATCAATCATGGTCATTGGACCAGGCAACGCCCATTTAATTGGCTGACTGGTTTGGCTGCGTAAAAATTTCGCATCGTCTACAAACACTGCTTTTTTACGAGAAACTTCACCCACAACTGAAGGTACACTTGCCTCATAACGATTACGAATACGCATGGTTTCACGCTTTTCGAAATCTACACCTTCAAGATGCTCAATAAAGGTGGTCACGAAATGCTGACGGGTTTGCTCGCCATCACTCACGATATCGATACCCGCAGTGACTTGCTCATGTAATGATAATTTCAAAGCATCACGTTTAGCTTCTAATAATTCTTCGCCTTCAAGCTTCCATGCAGACCATAATTTTTCAGGTTCAGCTAACCAAGACGGTTTTGGCAAGCTACCCGCAGTTGAAGTTGGGAGTAAAAGTTTCGGTTGTGTAAGCGCCATGTCTAATCTTCTTTGTCTAAATTCGTAAATCTGTTTATCAATTTAATGGATTAAGCAGCTGTTTCGACTTCGAAATTTGCAGCCCATTCATTTAAAATGTCTTGATAAGGCTTAATGAAGTTTTCTTCCGTCCATTTACCTTGTTTAACTGCAAGCTCACCACGTTCCACACGGTCATAGACCACACGTGTAAGTGAATAATCGCCATAGCTTAGACTTGGTTGATACACCACACCTGCAGGAGAGTTGGTGTTGTAAATTTCAGGACGATAGATCCGT
Organism: Acinetobacter sp. WY4; assembly: GCF_018438165.1. Classification (GTDB taxonomy): domain Bacteria; phylum Pseudomonadota; class Gammaproteobacteria; order Pseudomonadales; family Moraxellaceae; genus Acinetobacter. The sequence continues at coordinate 18,555 of NZ_CP053948.1, forward strand.
TGGAAACTTTCCATGGTCGCAATAGCACTGATCAATTCAAAATCAGTATAATCACGGACTAAATCGCCAGCGAAATAGAATGCTAATGGTGCATTACCACCTTCTGGTTTAAAGTAGCGTACACGTAAACCCATTTTGGCAAAATATTCATCGGTACGTGAATATTCATCATTTTTGTATTCCACACCCAAAATAGGATGTACGTTGGCTGTACGGAAATACGTTTTAGAGGTTGAAACGCTTAAGCAAATGACAGGTTGTTTTTTAAATTCTGCTTTAAATACATCTGAATTGACTAAATGTTGATAAAGCTTGCCATGTAGATTGCCAAAATCTTCAGGTTTTTCACCTACACCACAACCCAATTGTGGCAATACCACACTGAAGTCGTAATCACGCACATAAGATGAGAAGCTATTGCCGATCATGCCTTCAATATGCTCACCTGTTTGATGGTCAATCACAACACTTTTAAGTGTTTCAATAAATGGGAAAGTTTGACCATTACCTTCAATATCAATTTCCGCAGAAATAATGTCAATCTCAAGTGAATAGCGATCACCTTTCGGGTTATCAACGGTTGCCAAGCTATTAAAACGGTTGTTGATCATCGCAAGGGTACGACGCAAGTTTTCTTCACGGCTTTCCCCACGTGCCAAATTGGCAAAATTTGTGGTTAAACGTGTGCTTTCTGCTGGCGTGTAGTTTTCATCAAAATGGATACGTTTAATTGAACACTCAAATGCTGTACTCATGGAGATTGCCACCTAAAAATTTTATAAAAAGCTAAATTTCTGAATGGCTGTATTTAAACGTGAATAAGAAAGTGAGTAAAACGATATAAATTCAGCTTAAGATGAGAAATACTCATCTTAATAAATTAAAGATTCTGAGGATTTTTAGTTATTCAGTAAGTTAAGCGGCTATCTAAAATCTTTATCTGAAATTGATAATGTTTTTTGCAACTCTACCAAAGATAATAAATCTCCAACTATCAAGTATGTGTAAATAACATAACGATCAGCTTCTTGCCTAGAAGTAATAATATCATGAGAACCTTTCTGAGCAGCTTTGAAAATAGCATCTAACCGCTCGCCCAAATATTTCATCTGTGAACCAACGATTTCCTCAAATCTTTTAGAGTCTGACTGCTCATCAACATATGCAATAATTCGATTTATATAATTATCCACACCTAATTTAATAATTTTAGTTTCACCATTGTCTAAATTAATAGTCTTATCCTCTCTAGCAGGATAAATCACATCAGCAGTATCTTGTAATATTCGCCTACAACTATGAACAGCATTTGACCAATCCTCTGAATTTTCGGACGTTAAATTCTCATAAACAGATGCAAATTTTTGTGCTGATAATGGTACTAAATCTCCAATTTTTCCGTCTACAAACTTTCTTGTTCTAGAAAAAATATCTGACGTAATTTTTGAATATTTTAGCTCATAATATTTATTAGACACGTATTCGCATACAAAAGCTTGTCGTTTAGTTAGAAATTGAGAGTTCGTGCTAATACCATCTCTTAAACTCTTTCTTTCTAAAAAATTACTAGTGCCACCTGATGAAACAAATTGATTCGGATTAGCTGAACTTATTGAAACATTAGGATCATGTGCAATTTTTAGACTATCCTTCATTGCTTCCAATTCAATCTCCATCGCTCCGATCGACCCTAACTTAGCTTTCTCTACGGTTTTTCCTTCTCCAGCTTTTTTACATAAGTCCCATATATCGGGTGTTAAACCATTTGGGCTTGAAGGATAACCACTACTTTCAAAGATAAAAATTCTTTGGTAATCGAATTCATTTAGCAATCTTGCCAATCTACTCGCCTTTAATGCGCAATTAGATAAAGAAGAGGTACTTAACTCAATATTACTAATAATTTCTTCACTTAATTTTAAAGCTTCATTCAATGACTCTTGATTAACTTGCAATGTTCTGCTTCCAAAGCATTATTGTAGTTATTCTCTTATATACTTTAGTTCTTATTAAATTTCAATTAGTGAATTTCTTTCATCTTAACCTTAGAAAATATCAGTATATCAAATCCTTACTATCTAATTAAATCGTTAAAATATAGGGTTTAGATTTAAACCCATATAACTATGTCAAACAAACTTGAACGTCAGAAATTGACTCTCCCAGCAGGTCACGACAAGCTTCTGCTTCACTCCTGCTGTGCACCATGCTCGGGTGAAGTGATGGAAACCCTAATTGAATCAGGCATCGACTTTTCGATCTTTTTTTATAATCCCAATATTCACCCTGTCAAGGAATATGAAATCCGTAAGGAAGAAAATATTCGCTTTGCAGAAAAACATAATATTCCTTTTATTGACTGTGATTACGATACAGACAATTGGTTTGCACGTGCCAAAGGCATGGAAAATGAGCCAGAGAAAGGTATTCGCTGTACCATGTGTTTTGATATGCGCTTTGAACGCACTGCCCTTTATGCAGCTGAAAATGGCTTCAGCCTAATTAGTAGCTCATTGGGTATCTCTCGTTGGAAAGATATGAAGCAGATCAATGATTGTGGGCATCGTTCTGCTTCACATTATGAAGGTATCACCTATTGGGACTACAACTGGCGTAAAAATGGTGGTGCTGTTCGTATGCTTGAAATCAGCAAGAAGGAAGAATTCTACCAACAAGAATATTGTGGCTGTGTATACTCCTTACGTGATACCAACCGTTGGCGTATGAGCCAAGGTCGTGATCGCATCAAATTGGGCGTGAAATTTTATTCGAATGCCATGGATGATGAAAGCTAAGCTTCAGTCGCCAGATACCAATTTTTCCAGGAACTGGTTCCACGGACTTCAATGGGTACAGTTGGAATCAGTTTTTCTTTTAGAACGTCAGTCTGTCCCACGGCTTTGGCAAGTCGGGCTTTCACAGAATGAATGCATTCACGATCTCCAAACTCACAGCGATCCAATGTCGTACCACCACAAGGACCATTCGCCAATCCTTTGGGACAAGTTTCAGGGCAAATATATAAAGTATCTCCTAACCTACATTGACCACAACTTTCACAACCCAAGATCCCTTGCTTAGAGATAAATTCAGTTTTTAACAATGCTTTTGCTGCAGGCGCATTTTCCCAGAATGAGGCTTTAAAAATAAAATGCCCCACACCTTTGGCAATTTTGGACTCAAATAGAGCCTTGTGCATGAAATGCAATTGCTGATATTTAATAAGCTGGCTAGAGGATAGTTGGCGGGAATAATAAGCTAATTCTGGCACGAGTTCATTTTTAGTCTTCACTTGCCACAGTGCATTCCAGAGTGCTTCGAGTTCCTGTAAACCATAATGTCGATATTGTTCAATATATTTTTCTAAAAGCTTTTGCTCTTCAGGCTTATGGCATGCTGAAAGATGCACACCTGCAAAACTCAAATATTTACACATCAATATTTGTATAGCACAACGTTTATAAGCATTCTCAGTTCGTCCATCCTGTTCTTCCTGAGCCAACACTCGTAACATGTGTGGTGTAATCACAATTCCTGCGACCTTATGTTTCACCATAAAATTGGCACGTGCCAAACTAAGTGGCATAACACAAGCAAGTATATTTTGTGGGTATCGATGACGATTTAAAAAAGCCTTGGCTTGTTTTAAAGCCTCCATATCGTAACCCAACTGGGTAACGATAAAGTCTGCTCCTGCTTTAATCTTTTTGTGAAGTTTTAAATATTGTGCATCACGTTCAGCTTCAGCATATTTAAAGGGATTAAAAGCTACACCAATGTGAAATCCACCATAACACTTTGCGGCCATGACCGCATTTACAGACTCTAAATATCGGGTGCGATTCGTTCCATCTTGACCATTTGTATGCCCTTTAACTTATCACCTGTGAGAAGCAGTAAATTTTTCTGTCCCGAAGCTTGAGTTGATTTTAAGAAGGTCTCAAAATCAGTAATATCCCGACCTTTCCCTGAATAATGGATGATTTTTTCCATTGATGAAGGAAATGTCTTCGCACATTCAAGTGGTGCCAAATCACTATCGGCATGCACTCGATCTGCCAAAGTGATCGCACATGGAAATTCTGCTAAAGACATTGGTACAGCAATGCCTTTAGCAGAACTTAAATATTCCAACAAAATACAAAACTGATTGTGCTTAAAATGGGAAGCAAGCTGTGACATAAAATAAAGTTCAAATAAAAATGATTGAAGCAGGTCGCTATTATATTCGACCTAACAGAATCAGCCCGATTAATCTTAATCAGGCTGATATAGAAAATTTTAGTCAACAATTATGCAATGAATCTATTCACTACATTCAATCAGGCAACTTTCTCATGAGATTCTCGCTCTAATGTGAAATGAAATGCCTATTCTTCAAGAATATTTTGATACGGCTTAATGAAGTTCTCTTCTGTCCATTTACCTTGCTTAAGATTCAATTGAACACGTTCAACACCGTCATAAATTTTACGAGTTAAGAGAAATCATCATTGTGAACAGACTATTTCTCTAAGTTGATTCATCACAACATGTAATTTATAGCCATAGAACCGGCCCATTGAGCTTTTACCACGAGATGCAATTTTAGATAATGATTTATGGCGGTGAATAGGTTTGTGCAACAAAGCCTATTCTAATTAAAACTTGGATTTCATAACCATTAATTTACAGTACAACTATCAATAAAATCGCCCCACCATTGCATCATTTCCATACGCTGATTAAAATATTCTGCATGATTATAACTTGCACGGGTTTTATTTTTATCAGTATGAGATAGCTGTGCTTCAATCCAATTTGATTGAAATAAACCGGATTCATTTAATATGGTACTAAATGTCGATCGTAACCCATGAGAAGTTAATTCATTTTTAGTATATCCCATTTTTCTGATAATCAAGTTCAGGGTATTAAAATGAATAGGTTTATTATTATTTCGGGGGCTAGAAAACACATATTTCTCGCCATGAGACCAAACGAGTGCTGATTTCACAACTTCAAGTGCTTGATCAGATAGTGGAACAAAAAAATCAGGGATATCATGACCTAAAATAACCTTTCTTCTATATTGTTTAATATGTAAGGCTGGTATTTTCCATATTTTTTTATCTAGATCGAAGTGATGTGGTTCACAAAGCAATAATTCTCCACCACGGACGCCTGTATATAATTTAAATAACAGGGCTTTTTTAATAATAGGATCTGTATTAATCTGATTTAATTTAGCTAAGAAATTAGATAGTTCATCTGAATTCAAATGAGGATAGTTTTTCTTAATCTTATTGTTGACTAATATTTTATGAAGTCCATGTGCAATATTATATTCACAATACCCCATCGCTACCGCATAATCATAAATCTGATTTAAATAACTATAGGCTTTCTTTACAGGTTCTTTTACATTTCTAGATTCTATCTTTTTAATAATCTTAACTAGATCATATCTTTTAATTTCAATAAATGGCATTAGTCCAATATTTGGATAAACATCCTGATCTAAACATTTTTTTGCGAGCTGAATTACACCGCATCGTGGTTCATCTTCAAAGGAATTTTTAATTTTAAATTCTAACCACTCTTCACAAATATCCTGAAAAGTTTTGATGTATTTTTTATGCAGTGGTTTATTTTCATAATTATTAAATTTATATTCATCCCGGACTGATCTGGCCTCTTTCAAGGACATTACAGGATATTCACCCAACTTCATGCGAGGACGTTTATTTGTCCCTGCAAGTGAATAGCGGTAACTCCAAGATTTACGTCCGTTTGGTTCTACCTTCAAACTTAAGCCGTCATCATCTGCCAGAAAATAGATTTTTTCCTTTGATTTAGCTTGACGTACCTTAATTTCAGTAAGACTCATGAATTTTTAACCTAACCACAAATGGCACTGCTCAATTGAATTATAGCAAATTTAAGCGATATTCATATGATGCGTATCATACGCATCACATATTTCTATAAGTAATTGTTAAATAAAATTTATATTTAGATTGGCTAGTCCTTAGTAACCAATTAATTAACCATTAATTTTGCAAGTCTTAAATTGGCATTTGAAGTGTAACCCCATGTTATGACTATTCACATTTCTGCTCTATGATTCATGGTTACTTATTAGTTATATTATTATGTCAGGAGCGATACAAGAATTAGGGTAACCTTATGGAAATAGCGAATACGAAATTACTAGCTGGCGCTTTGATAGCCCTAACTTTAACTATAGTTAGCCCTGTCGTACTTGCAAATGATAACAATGATATACGAAAGACTATTGTAGTTAAGTTTGCTAAAAAAGCTTACTCTGCAAATTATTACGGAAGGATAGATGGATACAAGTATGATTCCTACAAATTTTATGCTAAAAAAGGGCAAAAGTTAAAAGTGAAGTTGACTGGAGGAAATGTTGAAGCTTACTTATGGGGTAATCAATTAAAAGACTCCATCAATCTTGGAGAATATTCTCCAGAGCTTGATGATAAGGGTATTTATATTTTACCTGCTTCAGGTGAGTATGAAATTAGAGTATTACAACCTAGATCACAGGCAAGAAAAGATAAAAAACCTCAATACTGGATGAGTATTAACATTAAATAAAGACTTGCTAGATTTTTTTAAGCTTTTATACCAGGGTTCAAAAACTATTGCCAGTTAAACGGGGCGTGATTTTTACGTATATGTTTTTATATTAGTAAAAATGATATAGATACGTAATTCATAGAGATCGTTTCAATTTAGCAATCTCTAAATACATCTTGTAACTGGCATGTTGAATCCGTTCATTTGAGGGGGCGTATTGCTTCTGGACTTCATCTAAGAAAGGAGTTTCTTCACATAATTCAAAGTACCTTTCCATCGGTGTTTTACCTTGCAAAGCTGAATGTGGTCTCATCCAGTTACAGTAATGCTGCCATTCTGCCAGTTTGCTCTGAATTTCCTCTGAATCGATATCTACAGTAGCGTAGAACTCAGATTTATCAGTCTTTTGTGAGCGCTACCTTGCCATTCAGATGAGGTGAACCCGGTTTATTCGACCTAAATTTGATCCCATACTGCATCATTTTTTCTGTATTTTTTCAACAAAGAATTCTCGTTCACGATCGGTCTGTATTCGCTGTATGGGAAAAGGCATTTATTCAATTACACAGTTAAAAAGTCGAGTGTATTCGCAGCTGTTCGGCGTTTATATATCCTTAAAACGCGATATCGTGTGCAGTTGTCAACGGCATTCTAAAATTGACCCCTTTTACCTTACAAATGGCAAAGTAAAATTGACCCCTTTGATCTCGTATTAAGTTTCAACCTGGGGCTGAATCCCAATTCTTTTTTTATCCTTCAAACGATAACTCTCACCCGATATTTGTACCACATGACAGTGATGCAATAACCGATCTAACATCGCAGCGGTCAACGTGACATCATCTGCAAAGGATTTGGACCACTGGCTAAAGGGTAAGTTACTCGTCAATATCGTACTGCCTTTTTCATAACGCTTGGCAATCACGTTAAAGAACAGATTCGCTTCTTCACGTCCAAACGGTAAATAACCAATTTCATCGATAATCAGTAACTTTGGTCCCATTACCGCACGTTGCATATAGGTTTTCAGTTTACCTTGCTGATAGGCTGTACTCAGTTGCAGCATGAGATCGGCGGCGGTAATGAACTTGATCTTAATGTTGTTCATGATGGCCTTATAGCCTAATGCCATAGATAAGTGCGTTTTTCCTACTCCGCTAGCCCCCAGAAACACCACATTTTCTGCTCTAGCAATAAAGCTCAGATTGAACAGTTCAATCACCTGTGATTTAGGGGCCCCTAGGGCATAATTAAAATCATAGTCTTCCAGGGTTTTGACTTGAGGCAGGCCTGAGAGTTTCATCAGTACCTGCTGACTGCGCTGTTGCCTGGCAGCATATTCATGCGTCAAGATCGCTTCAACAAAGTCGGCATAACTTCCATCTTGACCTAATGTTTGTTGTGCATGATGTGACCATTGTGATGCGATGGCAGGCAGATTGAGCTTTTGGCAAAGCTGCTCTATACGGTCGTATTGCAGATTCATCAGGAAACTCCCAGCAACTGGTCATATACCGATAAGGGATGCTGCAAACTCTCGTAGGGCATGACATGCTGTGCTGCTGCAACAGGTACAGTGCTAGAACCTGTATCTGATTGCGGTAATGGCGTAAATTTTTGCTGCTCCTGTTGCAGTCGAACAGCCGGTTTTTCTTGCGTGGTGGCATGAATCCGCTGATTGGCGGTTTCATGCAGCCACCGGCCAATGTGGGCATTGGCGACATCAACATCTAACAGTAAACCCGAAGTCTTCAGGCTTGCTTTCAATGGCACAATAAAGCTTGATTTGAGGTATCCATTAAAGCGTTCAACTTTGCCTTTGGTCTGTGCACGGTAGGGCTTACATACGCGAGGACGAAAGCTGTATTTCTTGGCGCAGTCGAGCAGTTTGGGATTCCATTTATGCTGCCCCTCCTGATAGGCATCCCGTTCAATCATGATCGTTTTAGCGTTATCAAACAGGATTTCTTGAGGTACTCCTGCAAAAAACTGAAATGCATTTTCTAGACCATCGATCCATGCATCCGTACGTTCATGATCATAAAATTTCACGAAAGTCGCTCTGGAATACCCTAATGTTGCGACAAAAGCTTTTAAAGTCGTGCTGTTACGTCGAATCGTGGTGAAATCCACTTGCATTTGTTGGCCAGGTTGGGTTTCAAAACGAATGATCGGTTCCGGTTGAGCAACTGGTTTTAATGTTGCAAGATATTCCCTCAAGATCCTGATCTTTCCTGGATATCCCAACCCTAAAATTTCCTGGTAGAGCACAACAGCAGGAATCCATTCAGGATGAGCCGCGTTTACACGTTGGAGTAAATAGGGTTTATATGGGTCAAGGATACTTATTCTAGGCTGTATACGCTGATACTGAGGTGTGGTGTTTTGCCGTAAATATTTACGTACGGTATTTCTGGACACCCCCAGTTCACGACTAATGGCTTTAATAGATTTACCTTGTTGATGAAGTATTTGGATTGTCACTGCTTGCTCCAAAGTTAACATGTTGAGCAGTCCAAAATGACCGCTATATTAACCAAGGGGGTCAGTTTTTAAATGCCATTAGGGGGTCATTTTTACACTGCCGCTAACACAGTCATCGATAGATGTGTACTGATATATTCCAGGACCCAGTTTACAGGTATCCATTTGAATTCTATCGCCTGGTAATGAACGTTCATGACAAATGTAATCTATTTTACGACGGAATTTTTTAATCGGTTTGACTTAATGGGTGGATAGTACTTTATGGATAGTCGCCAAGGACAACGAGACTCCGTGCAGCTCATTAATTCTGTTTGCAAACGTCGAACACCCAGATTTCTAGCCGAGCGCATTTCCAATATTAAAGCTTCTAGCTCAGCATTGATTTTAGTATTTGGCGATTTTAAGGGACATTTACTATGACTACTTAATCCATCAATACCTTGTTCAGAATATCGTTTCCACCACTTGCGTAAAGTTGGTCTAGAAATGCCACATCTCCGACAAACCAGGCCAGCATTATTGGTCTCTTCAAATAATTTAACCCATACGAGTCTTTGTTGAATTTCTCTGTTCATAGACACCCATTATATTGAAGTGATGTCTATGAATCACACAGATTATCATAAGGCTTTTGAAACTGTCGCACCTCATGTTTGAATTCACCCATTAACAGAGTGCGAATTAGTCCTTGATCATGTTTGACCACATTTCAAGGAATAGTGTCCAACTTTCGGTATGCAGATTATGGTGTGGGGTTCTCTTAAAGTTTAAACCTTATTATTTTACTTCAGTAATGCTGATTGGCTGGTCTTTTACAAATTCAACAACCCCTTCACCACGTTTAAAGTGAATTGAAACTCCATTATTATTAGCTAAACGAATACCACTACCAGCAACTGTTTGCTTTAAACGATATACCATGCCTGAGTTATCAGTCATTAAAGCAGTTTCAAAGTTATCCGATGATTTCAGAAAAATTAATAAACCATTCGGACCAGAAAATTTAAGGACCTGCGTATCAGCTGAAGTATTGCTTGTAGCCTTATCTTGTAAAGTTTCAGTCTTTGGACTCGAAGTACACCCAGTCATTGCTAAAACTAACAAAGTTAAACTTAAAAAATATTTCATTTAACTACCTTTTTCATCTGTAAATCATAGGTGTATTTATACTAATTGTTATAATTTAACAATAAAACAAATATTACTTTTTTTTACATAAAAAAGCCATAAATCGCATTTTGAACCTTACCGGATTTATCGGAGATTTTTTTATTTAAGTTAGGCCACCTGACTTAACGGGTTAATCTTATCATAGTACATTGCTTCAAACTCAAAAGGCGATACATAACCCAGTGCACTGTGTACATGCTTTTTATTAAACCAATCTACCCAATTTAATGTCGCAAGTTGTACATCTGCTAAACTTTGCCAATCTGCTTTTAAATATTCAATCACCTCTGTTTTGTATAAGCCATTCACTGTTTCAGCCAAAGCATTATCGTATGAATCACCAGTTGTACCGACTGACGCTCGTAAATTTGCTGCTTCTAGACGATTGGTATAGCGAATGGAAAGATATTGCACACCTCTATCGGAATGATGAATTACATTCTTTGGCATACCTCGATCATGCAAAGCTTGTTCTAATGCATCAAGCACCATATCTGTATTCATACGTGTTGATACTTTCCATCCAACAATTGCTCGTGAAAACACATCAATAATAAAGGCGGTATAGACCCAGCCTGAATTTGTTTGAATATACGTAAAGTCACTCACCTGAGATACCGTCTTGGTAGTCAATCAATAATTGAACCGCTCTATCTCTGATTTCAGGGGTATATTTTACTTTTTTCATCGGAACACTACGCTTCGCTACGTCGTGCGAAGCAATGCTTCTCATCTCAGGAAAGTTGGTCTCCAACAAACCCGGTACGGTTCAGTAAATTAGATAGATTGGTTCAATATAAAGCATGTACATAGCTGCATTCGTTTATTTACCCTGTTTTGGATATTGACCCATGTAAATGATGAGATTAAGCCATTAAATAAAGTAGCCCAACTTGAATAAAAAGCCTCTGACAAACCTCACAGGGTTGAAGTGCTGCCTTTCATTCAAAATTTCAGGCAGCACATTTATACATTTAAGCGTCGGTTTAAGCTGGTAGTTTACTCGCCAAAACATCTACTTTTTCAATAGACGGTGGCTCTGAAAATAGCTCTTCGGCCTGAGCCATCAACGCAGCTGCAACCTTGCCAGATAAATGTGCTTGGCGACCCGCCTCATCAGGAAATGCATCAAAAATACCAAATGTTGTAGGTCCAAGACGTAAGCCAAACCACGCAACTGTCGCAGGTTCTTCCATTACAATAGGTAAACCGGCTTTAAGGAAAGCTTCCACTTCGTCTTCTTTACCCGGTTTAGCTTCAAGACGGACATATAAAGCTGTTTTAAGCATGACTAAAACTCCACAATTGATTAGAATTCAAACTGATTCTGTCATTGCTAATGTATGCATGTCAGAAAGTTTTGTTGTATAAAAGTTAAAAAACATCCCATAGCTGAGCCAAAATTTAGGTTTTTATTTCGACATAATGCTATGAATTTATTCAAGTTAATATCATTAACATTTGAATCAAAAAATCAAGATATGAGATGATTAAATTCAATCTTAGTTATATAAGGATCAATTGACTCTACCTTAGATTTATAAGCTGACCTCTTCATCTGGAAGTTATATTGCTCAAGAAGCATTCAAGAACAACATGCACATCTTCATATCTATGAAAGTTATTTAGCTAGGAATTTGCTGTGAAACTCTATATGTTTCTCTATAAAGCTCGCAATGAAGTAATAGCTATGGTCATACCCTTCTCTTAGGTTAAGTGTAAGAGGATATTCTTGTTCCAAACAAATATCACTAAGAAGCTTAGGTCTTAACTGTTCTTCAAGAAAATCATCAGCTGTTCCCTGATCGACTAAAATAGGTAAATGAACTTCATCGTTTTTGATTAATTCAATCGCATCATAGCTTTTCCATAAAGTTTCGGTTTCACCTAGGTATTGTGTAAAAGCCTTTTTCCCCCAAGGTACTTGGCTAGGTGCAACAATTGGTGCAAAAGCAGAAATACTTTTATACAGCTCAGGGTTTTTTAAACCAATTACTAATGCACCATGACCACCCATGCTATGCCACATAATGCTTTGGACTTGGTTGGTCGGAAAATTCAGGTCAATCAGATTTCTGAGCTCTTCCACAATATAATCATACATTTTGAAATGCTGTGACCAGGGTGCTTGTGTTGCATTCACATAGAATCCTGCGCCTTGGCCTAAATCATAATCTGCATGATCTGGTACATCCTCTCCACGTGGGCTGGTATCTGGTGCAACAATAATGACTTTATGTTCAGCCGCATACTTTTGTGCTCCGGCTTTAGTAATAAAGTTCTGTTCGTTGCAAGTCAGTCCTGATAACCAATATAAAACTGGCAACTTCTCATCTTTGTCATGAGGTGGCAGATATATTGAGAATTTCATTGAACAGTTTAATGCTATTGACTGATGGCGATACACTTCTTGCGATCCACCAAAAGAAGCATGTTTCTCAATTATTTCCATAATCAATTACCTATGTTGAGCAAGACTTCATGAGAAATCGAGTAAACAAAGAGTCTGACATTCTCCACAGAGAATACTGATAAAGATTTAAAATGTAGGCAGGTTTGTTGAACCTATACATGATGGATACATAGATAGATCTGTTTTACAGATGATGTGCCGTTTTAGAGGATTCCATGCATGTCAATCATGATTCACATGCATGGAAAAGTATAAGGTCTGACGGAATTATTCGTAATGAATTACAGTACGAATTGACTTACCTTCATGCATTAGATCAAAGGCTTCATTGATCTGATCCAAGCCCATGGTGTGTGTCACAAATGGTTCTAATTGAATTTTACCTTTCATGGCATCTTCAACCATTCCTGGAAGTTGCGTACGACCTTTTACCCCACCAAAGGCAGAACCTAACCATCTACGACCAGTAACCAGTTGGAATGGACGGGTAGAGATTTCTTGACCTGCGCCAGCTACACCAATAATTACGGATTGTCCCCAGCCACGGTGTGCACTTTCAAGGGCTGCACGCATCACATTCACGTTACCAATACACTCAAATGAATGATCTACACCCCAGCCAGTCATTTCGACAATTACTTGCTGGATTGGTTTATCATAATCTTTAGGGTTCAAGAAGTCCGTTGCACCAAACTCTTTTGCCAGCGCAAATTTATCTGGATTCATGTCAACCACAATAATACGCCCTGCTTTAGCTTGACGTGCGGCTTGTACGACTGCCAAACCAATACCACCTAAACCAAAGACCGCAACACTATCACCTTCTTGTACTTTAGCCGTGTTATGTACTGCACCGATACCCGTTGTTACCCCACAACCCAGTAAGCAGACATGTTCGTGATTGGCTTCAGGATTGATTTTAGCCAATGATACTTCTGCCACTACAGTGTATTCACTGAACGTTGAGCAGCCCATATAGTGGTAAATCGGTTGACCATTGTAGGAAAAACGAGTGGTACCATCTGGCATTACGCCTCTACCTTGAGTTTCGCGAACGGAAATACACAAGTTCGATTTTCCAGATTTACAGAATACGCACTCGCCACATTCAGCAGTGTAAAGTGGAATAACATGATCACCTGGTTTGACGCTAGTCACGCCTTCACCAACCTCAACTACAACACCAGCACCTTCATGCCCGAGAATAGCGGGAAAAACACCTTCAGGATCATCGCCAGATAAAGTAAATGCGTCTGTATGACACACACCGGTATGGGAGATCTTAATTAATACTTCACCTTTCTTCGGTGGTGCAACATCAACTTCAACAATTTGAAGAGGTTGACCAGGACCAAACGCAACGGCAGCACGTGACTTCATGGAATAATTCCTTATACAGATCTACTTTAAATATGATTTTAGAATCTTGGCGATTTCAGCCAATTCTTCTTTTCGTTGTTGTTCTGTGGTTTCACCTGATACTAATGTGTCCTTTAAATGAACCTCCAACATTTCATTCATTAAACCATTAATAGCACCACGCACTGAGCATATTTGTTGCAGAATTGCACCACATTCCACATTATCTTCTAACGCTTTTTCAATCGCTTGCGTCTGACCTTTGATCTTTCTGACGCGTAGAAGAATCTTTTTTTTGTCGTCAACCTGATTAGGCATCAGACCTCCTTATTTGCTAGCATTTATACTATAGTACCCCATAGTATAAAAAAAGCAATATTTTTTATAAATCGAAAATTAAAAAGATCTTTAGCGAAAATTTTCTATCCCTGTTTTTAGTTTTTTTAAATTAACATCATAGAGCTTATGCGAAAGTCACAAAAAAAATGGGACTTTTAGCTCCCATTTTTTATTTTGTCTCATGTTCTTTGTAATGCTGTGACCTTTTAGAATTATGTTTCAAATTTTAGCCACTTTGTAGATATTTTGAACGTTTCAAGCCTTGAAAATACTACCAACAGTTTAGGTTAAACTGCCTTTACAGACTGTACTAGAATATTTTTAGTGAGCGGATGAAATTTATTATTCATTATTTAGGAATTATTAAATCCTATAAATATCATTTATTGGATTAATTTACTTTGGTACTGTGCACATCATCCCCCAGTTAAAAATAAGGAACAATTATGAATAAGATGATGAATGCTCTTATCTTAGAAAATTTTGGTGATCATGAATTTACACGTGTAGAACTCCCTATACCTCAACCAGAGGCTGGGCAAGTTCTGGTACGTATTCATGCTAGTGGTGTAAACCCTATTGATTATAAAATTCGTCTTGGTGAAGCACCTTATGCTATGCCAGAGCTTCCTGCCGTGTTGGGAACAGATATGGCTGGGGTTGTAACTGCTGTTGGTGAAGGTGTCACCCACTTCAACGTTGGAGATGAAGTTTACGGTCTGATTGGTGGCGTTCGTGGTCTTCAAGGATCTTTAGCAGAATATGTTGTAGCAGATGCTGATCTGATCGCATTAAAGCCACGGAATATCTCTATGCGCGAGGCAGCAGTACTACCATTGACGTTCCTCACCGCTTGGGAAGGTTTAGTGGATAACGCGAAGGTCCAACCAGGGCAAACTGTACTGGTTCAGGGTGCTGCTGGTGGCGTTGGTTATATGGTTGTTCAGCTTGCAAAAGCACTTGATGCAAATGTTTGGGCGACTGGTCGTACAGCTGATCAATCACTGATTTCAGAACTCGGTGCAACACCTCTCGATTACACAACAGCATCTTCCGATGACATTATTGCTGCAAGCCCTGAGGGTCAAGGTTTTAACATTGTTTACGACACTGTGGGTGGTCCAGTACTCGAAGCTTCACTTTCCATGACAACTCACTATGGCCACATTACCAGCTGTGCTGCATTTGGTAATCATAATTTAGCGAGTTCATCTCTACGTTGTGCCACAGTGTCTGGCGTATTCGTCCTAATGCCGATGTTAACAGGCAATCGCCGTGCTCATCATGGTGATATCCTTAAGATCGCTACTCGTCTTGTTGAGGAAGGTAAACTGCGTCCTATTGTTGATCCTCGTCATTTTACTCTAGACCAAGCGATTGGGGCTCATGATGCTGTTCAAGATCGCTCTGCCAATATTAAGGTCGTGATTGATGTCATTTAACGCACTTCAGGCCAAGACTTGGCGCTTCAATAGTATTGGAGATACAGACGTTCTGACATTAGAAACACTTCCTGTTGCTTTACCAGCAGCAGGAGAAGTTCTAATCCAGATGAAAACGATCGGACTCAACCGGGCTGATGTAATGTTTCGGCGTGGTACTTATATTCAAAAGGCAGTATTCCCTTCTCGTCTGGGATATGAGGGAGCAGGCATAGTTCTTGCGATAGGTGAAGGTGTACGTCAATTTTCTCCAGGAGATGCAGTATCGATTCTTCCGACTGACAATCTAGCCAAATATGGGACATATGCGGACAAGATTCTGATTCCAGAAACTTTTTTAGTTCACAAACCCGATAGTTTAAGCTGGGAAGAAGCTTCTTCAATCTGGATGCAGTATTTAACGGCTTGGGGTGGTGTAATCCATGCTGGTGGAGTTTCGAAAGGAAAAACGATCTTGATCACAGCAGCTTCAAGTAGCGTAGGACTAGCTGCGATACAGATAGCTGAAGCAGCGGGTGCTAAGGTCATTGCAAGTACACAGACGATAGAGAAAAAGCAACGTTTACTGGATCTCGGTGTTAAAAATGTTATAGCCAATGAAGATGAACCAGATTTGTATGAGGCGCTTATTCTACGTTTGGGTGGAGAACATCTTGATGTCGCCTTCGATGCTGTAGGAGGGCCACATATTGAACAGATTGCAAAAGCGATGTCTGTGGGAGGAACTATGGTTATGCATGGTGCACTTAGCCCGGAGATCACACCATTTCCCCTTAAAGTTGCATTACGCAAGAGCTTAACCATGCGAGGTTTTTTGTTCCTTGAGGTTCTCCATAACCCTGTTCTAAGGGAGCAAGCCAGACGATTTATTCTTAGCAGTATAGGTGCAGGATATCTTCGTCCAGTGATCGACTGTTGCTTTAACTTTGAGGACATGCATGATGCTCAGCGCTATCTTGAATCAAATCAGCAAATAGGAAAAATTGTAGTTACTCTGAATACATGATGGTCTTATCTGATTTCTACTTTCTAGAAAAAAGGTTAGTTCCATCTGATTCAGGTTTCTACATGGCCCAGCACTTCCGCTAAGTAATCAAACAATGCTCGGATTCGCAAAGGTGTCGGGCCCCGCTGTGGACGATATAAATACAGGCGCCAAACGGGAGAGGTTTCCTCATGAAGTATCTGAATGAGCTTACCACTCCTAAGCCACGGCAAAACTAGAAATCCAGGCATGTGTCCGAATCCAACTCCAGCGAGAATAGCTTGAAATTCAGCTTCTAGATCATCTGTAATAAAACGGGGCTTTGATGGCGTAAAGCTTCGACTTTCAGTGAATGTCCATGGCCAGTAACGCCCTGTTTTATGATCGAATAGTGCTGTTAGAGGGTATTTATCTAAGTCAATAATTTTTTTGGGCATTCCAACCTTATCAATTAACTCTGGCGTACCCACAGAATAAAAGTTCACTTTAGCCAATTCCCTTGCCACATATCGATTGTCCGGCAAAAATCCAAATCTGATCCCGATATCTATTCGCTCATCGATCACATCCGAGTGTGAATCTGTTAGCACACAATCCACGACAATATCTGGATAACGTGTGGCAAATTCTGCTAGTGCAGGTACTACCAATTTACGCCCTAACACAGACGACACAGTAAGACGGACGGTCCCACGCATTTCATCTCGTTTTTCCTTGGTGTCTTTTACAAGCAGAGCATCAATGGATCCCACCGCAAAATGTGCTTGCTTTGCCAGACGCTCACCATCAGCGGTAATTTTAATTTGTCGAGTACTCCTGTAAAACAGAATCTCTCCGCGCTGCTCTTCTAGCTCTTTTATTGCCCGTGTCACTACCTGCGGGGAAATACCCAGCTGAGTTGCTGCCTCTTTAAAATTTCGAGACTCTGCTGCGACACAAAAGATACGCATCATTTCCAATTTGTTCTGCATGTCCAATCCTGTGTTATGGTAATTATTCCGTAAATAGGAATTCTGAAAGATAATATTATTCATTTATTATACCTAACAAGGCTGTAATACTTAATCCATCAAATATGATTGACAGATAAGTTGAAGGTTACTTGTATGAATAATATAGAAAATAAAGTTATTGTTATCACAGGTGCAAGTAGTGGTTTAGGTGAAGCTACTGCTCGCTTACTTGCTAAAAAAGGTGCAAAGGTTGTACTTGGTGCTAGACGTACTGAAAAATTACAGGCTATTGTTCACGACATTCGTGCTGAAGGTGGTCAAGCTGAATTTATTGGTATGGATATAACCAAACCACATGAAGTACAAGCACTTATTGAAAAGGCATTAAGCGCATTTGGTCAAATCGATGTATTGGTAAACAATGCTGGATTAATGTCTATTGCACCATTAAGTGAGCTAAAAGTTGATGAATGGGATCGTATGATCGACATTAATATTAAAGGTGTTCTTTATGGTATAGCAGCTACACTGCCTGTTTTCCAAAAACAAAACTTTGGACACTTTATTAATCTCGCATCTGTTGCAGGGTTAAAAGTATTTAGTCCAGGAGGTACTGTTTATAGCGGTACTAAGTTTGCTGTAAGAGCCATCTCTGAAGGCCTTCGTCATGAAGTTGGGGGAACAATTAGAACGACTACTATTGAGCCTGGTGCAATTGAGTCAGAACTAAAATTCGGTTCTTCTCATAAAGAAAGTTCAGAGTTTGTTACTGATTTCTACAAACAAGCTATACCAGCTGACTCAGTCGCTCGAGCAATTGCTTATGCAATTGAACAGCCTGCGGATGTAGATATTAATGAAATTGTTTTACGCCCAACGAGCCAAGAGTTTTAATAATTGAATAACAAAAAATGGGAGCACCTCGCTCCCATTTTTACTATATTTTTAAAGTTAAGGACAAATCTATGAAAGCCGTATCGTATGTTATAAATAACCATGATGATTTTAAAAATTCATTGGTAGATATTGAAAAAGCGAAGCCTACGCTTAAGGAGCGAGATGTACTGGTAAAAGTTCAGGCAATCTCTGTGAATCCAGTTGATACCAAAGTGAGAAAAAATTCGTCTGAAGCAAATAATCGTATTTTAGGTTGGGATGCCGTTGGGGAAATTATTGAAGTTGGCTCAAAAGTTACCTCGTTTAAAGTAGGAGATTCTGTTTGGTATGCTGGCGATTTAACCCGAGATGGTAGTAATGCTGAGTTTCAAGCAGTCGATGAACGAATTATCAGTCTTAAACCCATTACAGTATCTAATGCAGAAGCAGCAGCATTGCCATTAACTGCAATAACGGCATGGGAAATGCTGTTTGATCGGTTTCAAATTTCAGAAACAGAAGTTGGCAGTATTTTAATTATTGGTGGTGCAGGCGGTGTAGGATCAATCGCTATCCAACTCCTAAAAGCAAAAACAAATCTGACCGTTATAGCAACAGCTTCACGTGAAGAAACGAAATCTTGGGTGGAATCACTTGGTGCCGACCATGTCATTGATCATAGCAAAGATTTAAATGCACAAATCGAGACACTAGGCATTGAAAAACCAAAGTATGTATTCTCTACAAATCATACAGAAACATATATCAAGCAAATAGTTTCTCTGATTGCACCACAAGGCAAGCTTGGATTGATCGATGATCCACAAACATTTGATATTATGCCGTTTAAGACTAAATCTATTTCTATCCATTGGGAGTTGATGTTCACCCGTTCAATGTATGAAACCGATGATATTGAAAAGCAAGGTGATCTATTGCAACAGGTTGCCCAATTAGTTGACCAGCAAAAAATTAGAAGTACTCTCAACCAAAATCTAGGAAAAATTAACGCTGCAAACTTGGAGAAGGCGCATAAGTTGCTTGAATCAGGTAAGTCAAAAGGCAAAATTGTACTAGAAAACTTCTAAAACAAATTAAAGGTGAAATAATGACTATTTCAGTAATTGCGAACTTTAAGGCAAAATCAGATCAAAAAGAGAGGTTAGAAGCGCTTTTACAAAGTGTAATAGAGCCTACGCTTCAAGAAGAAGGATGCTTGAAATATGAGCTTTATATTAGCGAAAATGACTCGAGTAGATATTTCTTCTTAGAAGAATGGCGTAGCAGGGAGGATTTAGATATCCATATAGCGTCTGATTATATTCAAAGTTTATTTGGTAATATCCAATCGCTAATTGAATCAAGTGATATTGTAGAAATCAAAAAAATATAGCTGTATTCGGACGTTATGATGAAGTATTCTTCAAATTAACATAGGGACTTAGAAAGCTAACAAAAAATGGGAGCTATAAGCTCCTATTTTTTAAGAATTTTTAATTTTTTAGTAGTAACTTAGGCTTCAGCAAATTATGCCCCTGAGGGGAGCCACCAATACCCTGCATTTTGACAATAATGTCATCGTTTAGAGGCAGCAAATTTACGAGCATCAGTCGGTACGACTGGTGATTCATATGATATTGCTTTGGCTGAAACGGTGAATGGCTTATACAAAACAGAGGTGATTGAATATTTAAAAGCAGATTGGCAAGGTTTAGCAGATGTACAACTTGCGACATTAAATTGGGTAGATTGGTTCAACAAAAAGCGTGTACACGGTGCACTGGGTTATGTATCGCCTTTTGATTTTGAAGCAATGTACTATGATAAGATTAACCCGTTAGGTCAGGTGGCCTAACTTCAATAAAAAGTCTCCGACAAACCCGGTACGGTTCACACGTTATAACCGGGATTGCTTCGGTGAGCTAATCCAGATTGATGGCTCATATCATGACTGGTTCGAAGGACGCGCTGCTAAGTGCTGCTTGCTGTTTTATATCGATGATGCCACTGGAAAGCTGTTGCATCTGCGCTTCTGTGAGGCGGAAACGACCTTCGACTATATGCTTTCAACCCGAGCCTACATTGAACAATACGGTAAGCCGTTGGCCTTTTATAGCGATAAACATTCGGTTTTCCGAGTGAACCAGAAATCGAGCCAGGACAGCAAAATCACGCAATTTGGCCGGATTCTGAATGAGTTGAAGATAGATATTATCTTTGCCAACTCACCACAGGCCAAAGGTCGCGTAGAACGCGCGAATAGAACCCTTCAAGACCGGTTGATCAAGGAGATGCGTCTGGAAGGCATCAGTTCAATTGCCAAAGCCAATGCCTGGCTACCCTGCTTTATTGAGCAGTTCAACCAGAAGTTTGCCAAGTGTGCGAGAAATTCCAAGAACTTGCATCGCCCTTTAACAGAGTCTGATGTTGAACTAGATGATATTTTTACCTGGCAGGAACCGCGTAAGGTCACCAAGAATCTGACCCTGACGTATGACAAATATATTTATCTGCTTGAACCGACAGAGCTGAATCATAAGCTTGTTGGGTAATACATTTCATTTCTGGAGTATCCGGATGGCACTGTGGCCCTCATGCATGAGGGACGAAAGCTCAACTACAGCATCTTCAATAAACTGGCTGGACTTCAGCAGAATGAAGTGGTTGAGAATAAAAGATTAGGTTCAGTCCTGGCACATATCCAGCAACAGCATGAAGCATTGGAAAAACAGAATAAACGTTCCCGTGCCAAGAAAAGTATGCCAAGTCGTAAAGCTCAGAAAGTTGTTATTGAACAAAGAAATTTAAATCCTGTGCTTGACTCTTGTAGTTAAAAACAGGACATTTTAAATGGTTTATCGCATAGACATTTTAATTGGGGAATAACAGTTTTTCCAAAAAATAGAGATCATTTGAGAATATTTTGATGTATTTTCTAATACCTACATTGATTCTTTTCTTATTAAAAAATAAGATGAGCTTGATTGAAAATGACACTACTGAAGTAGCTTATGTATTTGGGATTCTTGTGAATATAAAATAATGTTCCAAATTACTAAAGAAACCGAAGCATTAAGTACTTTAAATAATTTGAGTTTTTAAACAAATGATGATTAAAAAATTAACCTTCCTGATTAGCTCGGCACTTTTACTAACAGCATGTGGAGGTTCAAGTTCTAAAGTAAATCAAAATAATGACAGCAATAATGCTACTTCTACACCACCTACTTTACCTTTAGATGGTTCACCATCGAACACAACTGTTCATACTTTAGAGTTTCCTATTGCTGAATATAAAATCAAAGTAGTAGATGTTGGGTTGAAGGACCATATTTTTTCTCTTATAGAAAATTACAAGACTACTTTAAATAATAAAATTAATGAAAATACACAGACATTGTATCAACAAAACATCCAATATGATCCAGCTTGGCAATTTCGTAAAGAATATGTGCTGACTAAAAATAAAATCTATTACTCAGCCAATAGCCAACATCCTCAATATCTGGTTTCAAATTCAAATGGAAAAATTATTACAACTTTTGATAGTGAAACTCCTGAATTTAAGTCTACTCTTACCTTTAAAAATATTTCATTAAATAATAGCCCCCTAAATTCTGCTTATGTCACTACTGAACTGTTAAAGAATCCTGGAGAATCTCTCAAAAATGATAAAAATTGGTTAAACCTTTCTAATCAAATTAAAAATATCTCTGGCTCATTTCCAAAAGATTCCGTTTGCCATCAATATTTGACTCAGCAATACAACCAACCAAATATAAGTTTTAGCGAGTTTGATGACTTTACAAATAAGACTATCGCTGAATGGATAGCAGAACAAAAAGCATCTGATAACAATCCGATAGTAGAAACATGGGCTAGCTATCAGGTTGCATATATTCCGGAGTCTCAACAATATAATTTTTATCATGGCGAAGGCTATCGCGGTAAAGCGGTTATTCTTAAAAATGGTAAATTATATGAAGGTAATTATGATGCAGGTGCTGTTTATGAACTCAAGGATGAATATGATAACCCAACTCAATTCAACCTCGGAATTTGCAATGCCTACAATAAAATAGCCTCAGATACTTTAAAGATAGCATTATTAGGCCTAGTAAAGAACTAATTGCCAATTTTTGAATGAAATGAATAGCCTAACTAAGTATCAAAGTAAAAATGTAGAGCCTGTAAATTAGAGTAGCTGAAAATACAATATTTAATTGGAGTAAAACTTATTAATTTTTTAGACACCTTTTTAGGTGTCTTTTTATGAATAGCCCCCGATTTTGTAGACACCTTTTAGTTAGATATGGACTGCCACCACTCTCCTAGACAAATTTCGTCTATTCTTTTTGCATAGGAGAGAACATTATGAGTGGACAACGATACACCTCAGAATTTAAAGAAGAAGCTGTTAAATTGATTACTGAACGTGGATATTCTGTCACTGATGTGGCAGAACGTTTAGGTGTATCACAGCACAGCATTTATAAATGGCTAAAGGCCATACAGCCTTTACGCAACAACCCTGATGAACATGAACTACTCGAAGCAAAGAAAGAGATCCTTCGTCTTAAAAGTCAGCTTAAGCAAACTGAAGAAGAGCGGGATATCTTAAAAAAGGCCGCAAGGTACTTTGCAAGCCTGCCCGAGTAAAGTATCAGTTTATCCTTGAGTACAGCCATCAATTTAAGATTAAGACGATGTGTCGGGTTCTTAAGATTGCTCGTGCTGGCTATTATGCCTGGCTACATGAACCCGAATCAGGCAGAACAATTGAAGACAAACGGTTATTACAACTGATCCGTTCTTCTTATGATGCCAGTTATGCTATCTATGGTTATCGTCGCATCACGCTGGATCTTAAAGAGCTAGGTGAAAGCTGTGGACCGAATCGTGTGCTGAAGATCATGAAGAACAATGGCATTGCCGCTGTTCGAGGATATAAGAAGCATAAAAGCTATGGTCGTGGTCGTCCTCAGATTGTGCCACCTAACCATTTAAATCGAGAATTTGTTGTAAACACACCTGATACCTCGTGGGTGACTGATATTACCTACATCCGCACTTGGCAAGGCTGGTTATATCTGGCTGTGGTTCTCGATTTATATTCAAGGAAAGTCATCGGTTGGTCAATGAAACCTACGCTTGCCAAGGATATCGTTTTGGATGCACTTCTTATGGCGGTATGGCGACGCAGACCCAATGAACCTGTGATCATACACTCAGACCAAGGCTCACAATACAGTAGCGGAGACTGGCAGAAATTCTGTCAGAAGCATAATTTAGTTCCGAGTATGAGTCGTCGTGGAAACTGTTGGGACAATGCTGTTGCTGAATCCTTTTTTAGCAGCTTAAAGAAGGAAAGAATTAAAAAGAGGATCTATAAAACACGAGAAATGGCGCGTGCAGATGTATTTGATTATATCGAGATGTTTTACAATCGAATCAGGCGTCATTCGCATCTCGATGGGATGAGTCCAGAAGCCTTTGAGGCAGCTTCAAAATGAGGCCGTCTCATGTCTAGGATACTGGGAGCAGTCCAGATAAAATGGCTAATTAACGAGGTGCTTATGAGCAGTAAACGATACCCTGAAGAGTTCAAAATTGAAGCAGTAAAACAAGTCACTGAGAAAGGTCATAGTGTGGCTGAAGTTGCTACACGTTTAGGAACCACTACACATATTCTGTATGCTTGGATCAAACGTTATGATCCACAGCAGCCCAAGACAACAGAATCTAGTGATCCAACTACAGAATTAGCGAAATTAAAAAAAGAGCTGCAAAGGGTCACTGAAGAAAGGGACATATTAAAGTGAAAGCACTGCTTTCACGCCGCTTCGCAAGCCAGTCCAAATGAGGTACGCCTTTATTCGGGACAACCAACATATATGGTCTGTTCGTCGTTTATGTTCAACGTTAGATGTTCATCACAGTGGTTATTACGCCTGGTTAAAGAAACCTACCAGTATAACTGCGAGGAAGCGGCAACAGCTTTCAGGATTAATTAAACAGTTCTGGTTGGAATCTGGCGGAGTCTACGGTTATCGCAAGATTCATTGTGATTTGAAAGACGTTGGCGAAAGTTGCGGTATCAATGGCACTGTTGCAAATAGGGATCTGAGTCGATGATTTTCCCTTCAAAAAAGCTTAGAGACCAAAAACTCTATTTACTAGCCAAACTTCTCCTAGAATATTACCGTTATAAAATAATGAAGCTTGTCCTTTGCGTAGAGCACGCATAACCTCAATTCCTTTAATTGTGGCATAAGCCGTTTTCATAGACTTGAATCCCAACGTAGCCTTGATGATCCGTTTGAGCTTGCCATGATCACATTCAATCACGTTATTCTTGTATTTAATCTGTCGATGGTCCAGGTCTTCAGGACACTTTCCTTCCTGTTTTAGTCGCGACAAAGCACGGCCATAGGTATGAGCCTTATCAGTGTTTATGACTCGTGGAATCTGCCATTTTTTGACATGATTCAAAATCTTACCAAGAAAACAATAAGCTGAATGGGTATTTCGTCTAGCAGAAAGATAGAAATCAAGAGTATGGCCACGTTGGTCAACTGCACGGTATAGATATGCCCATTTGCCATTCACTTTTACGTAAGTTTCATCCAGATGCCATAAATGTCGATCTGTAGGATTACGCCAATACCAACGTAAACGTTTTTCCATTTCTTGAGCATAACGCTGAACCCAGCGATAAATTGTGGTGTGATCAACATTCACTCCACGTTCAGCGAGCATTTCCTGAAGTTCACGATAGCTGATGCCATATTTACTATACCAGCGCACGGCCCAAAGAATGATTTCGCCCTGAAAATGCCGACCATGGAAAGGATTCATATGCTGCACCTTTAGCTAAAGCAGTCTTCAGCTTACCATTCGTAGTTATTTGCAACGGTGCCCGATACTCTTACTTCAAAGCCAAAATTTTTCGGGCACCATTAAGTACGAATAAAGAAACCAGTATGCCAATGATTAAGTCTGGATAAGCTGATCCCGTCCACGCCACGAGTACACCGGCAAATATAACGCCCATATTTACGACAACGTCATTCGCCGAGAAAATCCAACTGGCTTTCATATGTGCGCCATCTTCTCGATGACCAGAAATAAGATATAAGCATGTCACGTTAGCTATAAGTGCGAGCAGGCCAATAACAATCATGAGCGTTGATTCTGGCTCGCTTCCAAACATGAATCGTCTAATGACATCAACAATCACGATAACAGCAAGTAATAACTGAATCCAACCTGCGAAATGGGCTGCTTTTATTTGATATTTCGCAGCTTTTCCGACGGCATATAGCGCAATACCATAAACGGCTGCATCGGCAAACATATCTAGAGAATCAGCAATCAATCCTGTAGACGCAGCAATAATTCCGCTGATGAATTCTATAAAGAAAAGTAGAGCATTAATGCCTAATAACAGTTTAAGTACTTTAGCTTGTCTCACAGGATCAGGTTCATTAGGTATATCGCCTGAAGAAAGCTGTGTTTCATCAAGTTTCGCCCCAAAACCCAGTCCTTCAAGTTTGGCCGTAATTTGCTGACTCCCTTCATTATGGAAGACTTTCAGTTTTCGATTGGGAAGATCAAAAGTAAGACCTTTAACTGCTTCAATATCTGCAAGAGCCATACGGACCATTTGCTCTTCAGCAGAGCAATCCATTTTAGGAATGGTGTAGGTACTTGTTTGCTTAGCCTGTTGATTGCTTATATAAGTTTCAGTCTTCACAAGCTTTGCACCAAAACCCAAAGCTTCAAGTTTGGTGGTTATATTTTCATCTTTTTGATTATGTAGAACCTTTAAAGAACGGTTAGGTAAATCAAAGATGAGTTTTTGAACACCATCAATTGAAGATAGCGCCATACGAACCATCTGTTCTTCCGCAGAACAATCCATTTTGGGAACTAAGTATTCACTCATGTAGTGCGAATTTTTTAAAACGTCTTCAGTGCTTAAATTTTCTTTGGGATCAGAACCACAACAGGATTGAGCGGTATCTTCACAACTGTTTGAAGTGTTACAGCAAGGAGATGAAGATTTTTCTTCTTCCTCTTCACCACAACAGCTAAGCGTATTATTACAATTCTTTGAATTGTTTGCTTCTGCAATTGATGGATGATTTTCTTGTTGAGATTTCTTATCTTTGCATGGTGTTTCTTTACTACATCCACAACCACTCATAATTATACCCATTAAAAAAATTTATAAACTTTGAATATTAGAATCCCTATAGTTACTATAGAGTCAAGATTTTTTGGAAATACCAACTCAATGCATTTAAAAATTGGTGAACTCTCTAAAAAAACCTCATGTTCAGTATTAACAATTAGGTTTTATGAAAAGGAAGGTTTAATTCCGGAACCCGAAAGAACGGAAGGAAATTACCGCCTTTACGATATAGGCTATGTTGAGCGAATTAAGTTTATTTTGAATTGCCGAACTTTAAATATGAGTTTGAATGAAATTCGTCAATTACTTACCTATAAAGACAAACCTGAGAAAAATTGTTCAGATGTGAATGAATTAATTGACTTACATGTCAGTGCTATCAGAGAAAATATAATCAAGCAACAAAAGCTTATTGAACAACTATCTGATTTAAGAGGTACTTGTGATGGTTTATGTACAATTGACCAATGTGGAGTTTTAAAAAATCTAGCTTGATTATCTAGACCTATGCTTTTTTCAAAAAATCGGCACTGTTGCAAATAACCACGAATGGTAAGCTGAAGACTGTTTTAGCTAAAGGTGCAGCATATGAATCCTTTCCATGGTCGGCATTTTCAGGGCGAAATCATTCTTTGGGCTGTGCGCTGGTATTGTAAATATGGCATTAGCTATCGTGAACTGCAGGAAATGCTGGCCGAACGGGGTGTGAATGTTGATCACACGACTATTTACCGTTGGGTTCAACGTTATACGAATCTAAAAATGGGAGCCTATAGCTCCCATTTTTATTGTTAAACGTTGAATCCTATATGTTTTCCTGTTGGAAGCTCTACATCAATACGGAGCTTCCCACCCATTGCCTCAACATACTTTTTCATGGTTGAAATCTTAAGATCATTGCCACGATTTTCTATTGCTGAAAGCGATGGCTGTTTTATTCCCAAAGTTTCAGCAAGCTCTTTTTGAGAAATTTCGAGTTCTTCACGAATAAGATGAAGCTGATTTTCTAGCAGTAATTCATCTGCCATTTTTTGAATACGGGCTTGGCTCTCTGGAGAGCGGCTAGCTAACAATTCTTGCAGAGTCTTAGCCATTAGATTTATCTCCTAGGGTGGTGAGATGAAGTTGGTATTGTTCATCTGCAATATCCAGCATGTCTTTATAAAAACGCTTTTTACCGCCTTTATCAGCAATACATAGAACAATAGCCTGTCGTAAGGGATCAAATGCGAAAAAAGCTCTTAAGGGTCTACCGCGATGTTGAACACGCAGTTCTTTCATATTGGTAAATTTAGACTCATACACAGTATCTACTAAAGGACGGCCTAAACTCGGTCCCTGCTGCTGTAGAACAACCAGGGCAGCTAGGACCTTCTCTTGTGTCGATTCATCTTGCTGTTCAAGCCACTGATTAAATAGATCTGTCGTAATGACTGTCCACATACCACAACCAAAATATAGATTATAGTCTATATTTTAGGGGCATTATGTTTGTTTTGCAAATGAGAAAGGATAGGCAATAAAAAAGCCCGACATCCTGTCGGGCTTTTCCATATTTGGTGCTTAGATCTGACTCCTGTCTGATCTCACGTTCCTTGTTGTTCATCTTATTCTTTTTATCTGGAGCATCCTGCTCTCTATGTCTTCATGATAGGAAATTTCCAGTATTGCGGATAGCAGCAAAGGGCCGAGATTGGTATGAGCCAGGGCTTACAAAATAGCCTAAATTTTATCCACAAAAAATGTGGATAATTTTGGACATTGAGGCATTGATAAAATTTGAAAAACCTCAAAACTGACTATTTTTTAGTCAAATTTATTGGCAAGAAGTATCAAAACCGCTCATAAAAAAGCCGACTTGTTTCAAAATCGGCTTTTTGGTCATTTTTGGATTTTTCTGTTTTCATTAAGTGCTTGATATTTATATTAATATACAATTGTACTTCGTATAACCGCCATTATGTTAAATAAACTATATTTAAAGTTATAACTAGCTCAAAAATGGTTTATTTTTCATCATAAATAAATTTAGTATGAGCTTTCCCATTTGCATCTAGATTTAAAATAAATTTTTTCCAATCACCACCTGTATGGCTTTTCATAATTTTATGCAAGCTTTCAATTAGACTTGGAACTTTT
This sequence comes from Acinetobacter sp. WY4, assembly GCF_018438165.1. Classification (GTDB taxonomy): domain Bacteria; phylum Pseudomonadota; class Gammaproteobacteria; order Pseudomonadales; family Moraxellaceae; genus Acinetobacter. Next base: position 47,497 of record NZ_CP053948.1, read on the forward strand.
GATTCAGGATCTTCTAAAAAAGCGAATTTTTCTTCTCCTTCAATCAAATAGGAAAAGTTAGCCTCCATTGAGACGGAGTTATCTAATGAAGATTCAAAATAATCAAAAATTGCTTTTAACTCATCATAATGACCATTAACCGAGTCATGCATAATTTGTAATAGGTTTGTCAAAATATCTGTATGGTCATTAATAGGATTCACAATAGTTACCTTAACAGCCATTATGTTAATTGATTCAGTATATAACTTATTTCCAAAAAATAAGATTTTGTAAAAGGCTTCTTTTTTCTAGACATTTGTTAGGTTTATTTTCAGTCATTGTTTTATCTTTAATATCGAAAATACTATTTATAAAAGAGAAGCTGAATCCGCTTTCAGCTATTAAATTTTTAACTAAACTATCTTTCTGAATATGAAAAATTATTTCTTCTTGAGGTAATAGTATTTCTACTATTTTTTGATCATCTGCTCTTCCAAGCATATGGTTATGTGAAGAACTATATTGAAGAAATTTTACTGTGCAGATTTCCTTTATTACTTGTTCTAATGTTACATTTTCCTCAAATTCTAATTGTATTTCTAAAGGGCCTAATTGATCATCTTGGGAACAACAAGCTTCTCTTATAATATGGACTATCATGATCTAAGAATCCTTTAATTTTCCTAAAATTAACATAATACACCTTATACGAAGCCAAAAATGGGAGCTATAAGCTCCCATTTTTAGTCTTTAATTCGCTTTTTCGCTTCGTCATAAACCATGCTATCAGCTCGTTTTCCGACGGTAATGAGCAGGATAACTACCTGATTATCTTTAACTTGATAGACAAGTCGGACACCAGCTTTTAATAATTTGATTTTATAGCAACCTGCAAGATCGCCTCTAAGCATATTCTTTGGAATATGTGGCTGCTCTATGACTTTGGCTAGTTTCTTTTTAAATTGATCTCGTATAGCAACAGGGAGTTTTTCCCATTCTGCTGTAAAGTCCTTGTGACGTAAAAGCTTATAAGTCATCTAATGTGACTTCCTCAAACATCTCTTTAGGATCATTAATGCGCTTACGGACAAGAGCTAATAATTCTTCATCTTCTTCCGAAAGCAAAGCTTTTTTGACAGGCAGTTTCCCAGTCGTAGCAACATACTCAAGAATACTAGTGAAGAAATCCGTAGGTGCAATACCTTGCTCTTTAAGGATTGAATAAGATTTTTCTTTAAGGGCTTCATCGATCCTGAAGTTAACAGTAGCCATCATATTTCCCAAGTATTTAATGTACTAGGAATATTGTAATGCAAATTGCATTACAAGTCGACTTTGCATAACAGCCATTATGTTAAATAGAATCAAAAAACCTCCAATAAAATCGTTATAGTATTATTATTTATTGAGTAGATAAGAGAATTAAATTAGTGAAATACTCAAATGAAAAAATAGTAAAAGCTCTCTTACTTTCTCCTTTACCACTACTTTTTTTCACAGCAGTCCTGTTTATCGTAATGAATCAGGAATACAGCCTATACTCGATTTTAGTGGTTCTTGTAGGGCACGGTCTTGTCTATTTGGCTTATTGTATTTTGACTGTACCTTTCAGCTTCATATTCTCAATTCTTTTAAATCGTTATAACAGTCTTAATTTATTAACTATCTGTATTGCCTCTATAATTATTGCTACTCCATTTTTTATTCTTTTTGGATGGAGTCACACAGGAGAAATTTCGAAAGAGTGGTGGAAGATGTATACAGATACATGGACTATCTTTATGGCTCTATTTCCTGGCTTATGTTATTGGCTATTTCTGATTAACCTAAAAGATAAGAAATCAAAGAATATTGAATAAACCATTGCATAGAGATTCTTAAATTTCCCTAAAATTAACATAATACACGTTATACGAAATAAAATGTTATTCACCAATTAAAATGTCTATGTGATAAACCATTTAAAATGTCCTGTTTTTAACCACAAGAGTCAAGCACAGGATTTAACTTTCTTTGTTCAATAACAGCTTTCTGAGCTTTACGACTCGGCATACTTTTCTTGAGACGGGAACGTTTATTCTGTTTCTCCAACTCTTCATGTTGTTGCTGGATATGCGCCAGAACTGAGCCTAATCTTTTATTCTCAACCACTTCATTCTGCTGTAGTCCAGCCAGTTTATTGAAGACGCTATAGTTGATCTTCCGTCCTTCATGCATGAGGGCCACAGTGCCATCCGGGTACTCCAGAAATGAAATGTATTGCCCAACAAGCTTATGATTCAGCTCTGTCGGTTCAAGCAGATAAATACACTTGTCATAGGTGATGGTTAGGTTCTTCGTGACCTTACGCGGTTCCTGCCAAGTGAATATATCCTCCAGCTCAGCATCAGATTCCGTTAAAGATCGATGTAAATTCTTCGAGTTTCTCGCACACTTGGCAAACTTCTGATTGAAGTGCTCAATGAAGCAGGGTAGCCATGCATTGGCTTCGGCAATTGAACTGATGCCTTCCAGACGCATCTCCTTGATCAAACGGTCTTGAAGGGTTCTATTCGCGCGTTCTACGCGACCTTTAGCCTGTGGTGAGTTGGCAAAGATAATATCAATATTTAACTCGTTCAGAATCCGCCCAAATTGCGTGATCTGGCTGTCTTTCCTGGATTTCTGATTAACTCTGAATACCGAATGTTTGTCGCTATAAAAGGCCAGAGGTTTGCCGTATTGTTCAATGTAGGCTCGGGTTGAAAGCATATAGTCGAAGGTGGTTTCCGCCTCACAGAAGCGTAGATGCAACAGCTTTCCAGTGGCATCATCGATATACACCAATAAACAGCACTTAGCAGCGCGTCCTTCGAACCAGTCATGATATGAGCCATCAATCTGGATCAGCTCACCGAAGCAATCCCGGTTATAACGTGGCTGATATGGACGTTTAAGGCGCTTGGATCGCGGAATCCAGAGGTCATTGGCCATCATCCAGCGCCGAACCGTTTCTACCGGGATATTCAGGTCAAATATGCTGCTGAGCTTCTCATGCGCCAAGGTAGGTCCAAATCCCAGCAGATGTTCAGAAATAATGGAAAGACATTTTGATTTTAATAACTCATCATGGCGATGATGGCCAGGTTGACCACGACTGGCATGTGCCAGACCTGAAACACCGTCTTGATTGAGTTTCTGCAATAACCGGGTAATTTGACGAGTGGAAAGATTCAGGATTTCAGCAGCACGGACCTGGGTAATACGATGATCTCGAACGTCTTGCAGAACTGCAAGACGTTGAATTTCCTTGTCAGACATAGTGATCAACATCTCTAATTTATATCCAGTCCATGATGGTAAAAACCATCATAAACTAGACATTTTTATTGGTGAGAATATAGACACTTTAAATGGTTTCTAACACACTGATTTCGTATAATATTGATTATGTTAAGTCCGATACACCTAACAATAAGTTCATATCCTTCTTTCTTAAGCTATAATTCAATAACTTAACTAATTTCTATTTCACGATAAAATATGATATGTTGACCTTAAGAATACTTCATAAACTTTACTATGTTTGCTTTAAAAACAATTCATTTGGAAAAGAAAGTTTCAAACGAAAATCAAATTATTCTTTTATTTGATCTGGATTCATCATGTCCATGTTTGTACCCAGTAATCCCTCCTAAAAACAATAGGACCTAAAAGTAGAATTTTCTCTTAAAGTATAGGCAGGAGATTCTGCATGAAAACATCTAAATTTACTGACAGTCAGATCATGTCCATTTTGAAACAGGCGGAGTCTGGCACACCTGTAGCCACCCTTTGTCGTGAACACGGTATGAGTAATGCGACCTTCTATAAATGGCGTGCCAAATATGGCGGTATGGATACATCATTAATGGCAAAACTCAAAGAACTGGAAGCAGAAAATACCAGACTTAAAAAGATGTATGCTGAGGAACGCTTAAAGACAGAGATCATTCAGGAAGCGATGGCAAAAAAGTGGTGAGGCCATCTTGCCGACGTAAGATGCCACAACAGGCAGTTGCCCACTATGCGATTAGCATTCGTTTGGCTTGCCGAGCATTTAGTATCAGTGAAACCTGCTACCGTTATCAATCCAAGTTAAACGATGACAATACATTAATTGCAGAACAGCTCATTGAGCTCACTGAAGAAAATACAGATTGGGGTTTTGGTCTGTGTTTCTCTTATCTACGTCATGTTGAAAACCATGTTTGGAATCATAAACGTGTTTATCGCATTTACTGTGAGTCAGCACTGAATCTGCGCATTAAACCGAGAAGAAGACTAAAACGGCATGCACCAGAACCACTGAAAGAGCCGATCCGGGCAAATCAGGTCTGGTCACTGGATTTTATGCATGACCAGCTGATCGATAGTCGTAAGTTCCGATTGTTGAATGTGATTGATGATTACCGTCGAGAAGGTTTGACTATTGAAGCAGAATTCTCATTACCCACGATCAGGGTTATTCACACATTGAATCAGTTATTGGAATGGCGAGAAAAACCGTTAGTTATTCGGTGTGACAATGGCCCGGAGTTTATCAGTCACGAATTTGTACGCTGGGCAACTGAACAAGGTATTCGTATTGAATATATTCAACCAGGTAAACCACAGCAGAATGCGTATATTGAACGCTATAATCGGACTATACGTTATAGTTGGCTGAGCAAACATTTATTTGATACTTTGGATGAAGTACAAGATTATGCAACAAACTGGCTGTGGCATTACAACCCTGAAAGACCACACCAAGCAAAAAAAGGAAGGCCACCTCTAATGGCTGCTTAACCTCTACTTTTAACTTCAGTTATTTATGGGAGGATTACCGTTTGTGCAACAAAGCCCTTAGTTGAAAAAAACTTTTAGATTTCATGCTCACACACCACCTAAAACAAAAAATATCTGATTGATTTTACAGGCTTTTAATTTAAGGATTTATTCTACCCACTCGTAATATCAACGTTTAGTATCACGACTCACTAACTCATTAACTAAATATGGAGCAGTACGGCTATCTTGATTTTCTGTTATTTGTTTTGGTGTTCCTGCCACAACAATATTCCCACCAGCATTTCCAGCACCTGGTCCCACATCAATCACCCAATCTGCTTGTGCAACGGCACGCATATCATGCTCAATCATAACCACGGTATTACCCGCATCGACTAATCGCTGCAATTGAACTAACAATCGATCTACATCTGATGGATGCAAACCTGTAGTTGGCTCATCAAGTATATACAGTGTATTTCCACGCTGATTGCGTTGCAGCTCGGTCGCCAATTTAATACGTTGCGCTTCTCCACCAGATAGTTCAGTCGCTGGTTGCCCTAAACGTAAATAACCAAGGCCAATTTCCTTTAATAATTGTAGTGAACGAGCAATCGAGACCTCTCCATCAAAAAAATCACGTGCTTCATTGACGGTCATTCCTAATACTTCAGCAATATTACGTCCATTCCAGCGAATTTTCAGAGTGTCATCATTATATCGAGCACCATGACATGTCGGACAAGGGGCATATACACTTGGCATAAACAATAATTCTACACTGACAAAGCCTTCACCTTCACAAGTTTCACATCGCCCTTTAGCCACATTAAACGAAAAACGTCCAGCATCATAATGAGCTTGGCGAGCTTCAGGAGTCCCAGCAAATAACTTTCTAACATGATCAAATAAACCCGTATAAGTTGCCAGATTAGAACGTGGAGTACGGCCAATTGGTTTTTGATCAACCTGTACCAGACGCTGTATAGCCTCCACATCACCAGCCAGAGAACCCTGTGTAACCTCGGTAACCAACATTCCTTCATTTAAAGGATTATTTTCATTATTGTTTTCAGTTTCAGATTCATTGCCTAAATATGAAAGTACTAACTCGGGTAAAGCTTGAGAAACGAGACTAGATTTACCTGAACCTGAAATACCTGTAACTGCTGTAAGTACACCAAGAGGTATACGAGCATCAATATTATGCAGGTTATGTCGGTAAATATTGTTAAGTTCAAGCCAACCAGAGGGTGTACGTCCATAACTTTGAGTAACTGGGATTTTATTAAATAAATAACTTGCAGTACGTGAAGCTGAAATCTCACTTAAACCCTGAGGTACTCCACTATATAAAATATTACCACCTTGCTCTCCTGCATCTGGTCCAACATCCACTAACCATTGAGCACGACGCATGAGCTCTAAATCATGCTCTACAACAAATACGGAGTTTCCAGCGTCTCTTAATTTATCGAGAGAATCATATAATGACTGACTATCTGAAGGATGTAATCCAGCAGACGGTTCATCCAGTACATAAACTACACCAAATAGCATAGAACTTAATTGTGTTGCTAACCGCAAACGTTGTAACTCTCCCGCTGAAAGAGTCGGTGTGGCTCTATCTAATGTTAGATAACCAAGACCTAACTGGCGTAATTGATTTAAACGCCCCACCACACCATTTGCTAAACGCTGCGCAGCAATTTTCTTTTCATCTGAAAGTGCTGACGTACGTCTTACATCTGGAGATACAGAATGCACTGCTCTACCTGTTGTTGCTCGTTCAGATCTATCAAGTTGGGTTACTTTATTATTAGTCTTTTCTCCAGCATCATGAGCGTCGAAATTGCCTAGAACAATGGGCTCAAGCAGGCAAGTTAACTTATCCAAAGAAAGTTGCATAAACTCACCAATATCTACTCCAGCAAAGGTAATAGATAAGGCTTCTGGTTTAAGGCGTTTACGATGACAGGAAGGGCATATTTTTCCTTCCATAAAACGTGAAACACGTTTTTTCATCAACGTACTTTGGGTATTAGCAAAAGTATGAAGGACATAGCGACGAGCACCAGTGAAAGTGCCCATATAGCTGGGTTCTAGTTTACGTTTAAGTGCAGATTGAGTCTCAGCGGGGCTTAAACCAGCATAGACAGGAACTGTTGGGGTTTCTTCAGTAAATAAAATCCAGTCTCTATCCGATTGCGGTAAATCTTTCCATGGTCGATCAACATCATACCCTAGGGTTACTAGGATATCGCGTAAGTTTTGCCCGTGCCAAGCAGGTGGCCATGATGCGATAGCTCTCTCACGAATACTGAGTGTTGGGTCAGGAACCATTGTCGATTCTGTAACTTCATAAATGTGACCTAAACCATGACAGGTAGGACAAGCACCTTGAGGAGTGTTCGGTGAAAAGTCCTCGGCATATAACATTGGCTGATCGGCAGGATATGCACCAGCACGCGAATAAATCATTCGCACGAGACTTGATAAAGTTGTTACACTTCCAACAGAAGAACGGGTATTACTTACACCACGTTGTTGTTGCAATGCTACTGCTGGTGGTAGACCATCAATAGCATCAACATCTGGTACTCCGGCCTGATCTATTAAGCGTCTTGCATAAGGTGCAACAGATTCGAAATATCTTCTTTGTGCTTCAGCAAAAATAGTTCCAAAAGCAAGTGATGATTTTCCTGAACCCGATACACCTGAGAAAACAACAAGTGCGTTTCTTGGGATAGAAACATCTACATCCTTAAGGTTATGCTCACGTGCACCTCGAACTTCAATACAATTATTAGATAAAGTAATGTTATTGTGTTCACCAAAAGAATGTATTTTCATGTTTCTACGAGCCTGTAAATTATTTTGTGTAAGTCTCATTTTTTATAAATGATCTTTTAATCGATCATCGAACTGAATCGTAAACCAATTCATTGCTAAACGCCAATTTTGAGTTGGCATGGTCCATTTTTTAGCAGCATTTGAAGTTGCTAAATAAATGACCCTTTTCACTGAATCATCAGAAGTGAACCGTACCGGGTTTGTCGGAGAGTCAATATTCTGAGATGAGAAGCATTGCTTCGCAAGACGTAGCGAAGCGTAGTGTCCCGATGACAAAATTAAAATATACCCCTGAAATCAGAGAAAGAGCGGTTCAATTATTGATTGAATCTGAAAAAGATTATCCTTCTACTTGGGCTGCAATCACAGCAATTGCGCCTAAGATTGGTTGTACTCCTGAAACACTTCGTGCCTGGCATCAAAAGCATTTAGATCAGCAAAATCCTATTAAAGTACAACAGATATCTGATCAAGAAAAAATGAAGCAAATGGAATGTGAAATTAAAGAATTAAAGCGTGCCAATGAAATTCTACGTAAAGCAGCCGCTTTTCTCGCCCAGGCGGAGCTCGACCGCCCACACAAATAATGGTGGATTTCATCCATAACAATAAAGACTTATATGGTGTTGATGCGATTTGTAGGATTTTACCGATCGCAGCTTCAACCTATTACCGGACTCTAGATCTCTGCGAAAATCCAGAACATCGAGCAAAGCGAGATTTACATGACTTGCATCATGCTGAGGAGATTAAACGAATTTGGAAGGAAAGTTCAGGTCGGTATGGTGTACGTAAAGTCTGGCAAAAACTGAAACGTGAAGGCTATATTATTGCACGCTGTACTGTTGCTCGATTAATGCAAAAGCTAGGTATACAAGGTGTTTGGCGAGGTAAGAACAAACAAACCACCCGTAGCCGAGATGACCAAAAACGGGCAGATGATTTAGTGAAACGTAATTTTAATGCTGATCATCCAAACCAACTATGGGTGGGTGACTTTACCTATATTCAAACTCATTCAGGCTGGGTATATACCGCATTTGTTATTGATGTGTTCTCACGAGCAATAGTTGGATGGAAAGTATCTACACGAATGAATACAGATATGGTGCTCGATGCATTGGAGCAATGCATTGCACGATCGAGGCATGCCAAAGAATGTGATTCATCATTCCGATAGAGGTGTTCAATATCTTTCTATTCGCTATACCAATCGTTTAGAAGCTGCAAATTTACGAGCATCAGTCGGTACAACTGGTGATTCATACGATAATGCTCTGGCTGAAACGGTGAATGGCTTATACAAAACAGAGGTGATTGAATATCTAAAAGCAGATTGGCAAGGTTTAGCGGATGTACAACTTGCGACAATAAACTGGGTAGATTGGTTCAATAAAAAGCGTGTACACAGTGCACTGGGTTATGTATCGCCTTTTGAGTTTGAAGCAATGTACTATGATAAGATTAACCCGTTAGGTCAGGTGGCCTAACTTAAATAAAAAAGTCTCCGACAAACCCGGTACGGTTCAGTTTAAGTCGTAAAATTGAAGTTAGATATTTTTGCATAGATCCAAGTGTTAAATCATCATTGCGATTCTTGCGTACCACACCCTAGGCACGTGAAAAAGTAGAAAGCTTATATTTGTACGTGTTACGTCAAAAAGCAAAACAGAAACCGTAGCCCCAGGCAACACCCCTCTCATCATAAAATTATACCAGTCAGTAAAATACCTTTAGATTAAGCATATGTATGTTGGTTATTATTGTTGATTATCACAATAAATTAGTGACCAAAAATCAAATTACCCCACCCTACATTAAATTACACCACACAAAATAAAAACTCTATATAACTGTTATATATAGAGTTTACTAACATACCAATTATGTTATTTAGTGTATCTTATGTTGGTGACTCTTGCCAAGGTTGGGGTGTAAGTTGAACAAAACGATGACCACCTTGAGTTACATCAGGATCGCCATCAAAGGACTCTCCCGCAATTTCAACATAATCTTTACCTTCTTTTTTAAATACTCGACCATCATCCAAACGAACAACATCATTTTGTTGTTCTGTATCATTCATTTGCTGAAATGATTTTGCAAAATTTACAATTTTATCTAGATCCGAGTTTGGTTCACCTAGCAAAGAATTGAGGCTAAAATTGCCGTCATTATTGATTAAATCTTTACCATGAATTTCAACAACTCGGCCATTTGAAAGCTGCAACACGACACTACTTTCTTCTGAAAGATGCAATACATCTTTCACCTGAAGCTTTGCCCCCTTTTTTAGAATTATTTTTTTATTTGTCTTTGAAAAACGCCAAACATCACCATCAACAGAGATTATTTTTACCGATGTATTCATTTATAACTTTACCTCAATTTGAAAGTTTAGCCATATCAATTATTTATGCTTTACATGACCAAATTTATTTAGCGCAGACAAAAAACCATAATAGTATTAGTTAATTAATATACAATATTAATGTTACAGCTCATATACAATTGCGTGCTTTATTTCGCATTTCTTAATTAAAATGGCTGGTGGTGTCTCAAAAAGTATGCTGGCGTTAAACAAATCCGTTATTAAGGTAAAAGAAAGTCAAATCAAAGGCTTTAAAATGATTTTCGAGCTTTTTAGAAAAGTTGCAACTTCTCCTAAATCCACGCCTGATTCGATGACGAATTCTACAGTTGTTACCTTCAATACCGACGGTAAAAAACTTACCGATCACTTGCTTGCAACATTGAAATGCTGTGATAAAACTATCCCAGTGATCACTCGCAATTTCAGCATATTGAACCCCAAGCTTTTTAAGTCTAGCTTTAAGACGTTGAACCGTTGCTAAATCCCGCTTACCCCAAACATAAGCAACAACTTCTCCAGATTCTCGATGGTAGGCATAAATAAGCCATTGTTTATTTTTCTTATTCCCTACAAAAGTCCAAAGTTCATCGACTTCAAGACATTCGTAGTGGCTTTGTTTAGGCTGAATCTGATAGATCGATTCACTTAAGGTTCGTAATACCTTGCCAATGCTGATACGCTCGACTTCAGCAATATCTCTTACACCGCTTCCTCTGACCATTAAATGTAATATCTTGCCGGTAATACCTGAGTTACATCCTTGATAGCTTAATGCATGATCACCAATAAACTGACGTTTGCAATCTTTGCATTGATGGTTTTGTTTCCCATCTACTTTGATGCCATTTCTCTTTATATTGTTACTTAGACAGGTAGGACATTTGATTTGTAGCGTTATTTTCATACCTCTATTTTATCAAAAGCCATATTGTTTTTTTCAGCATACTTTTTGAAACACCACCAAAAATTTTAACTCTGAGAAACGATAATCAAATAGTATAAACTCTAGATATCAGCAACGTCTGAAACAGAGATCAGTCATGCATAAAACACCAGAAAAAATTGCAAAACAAAAAAAGGTATTAGCTAAAGCTGTTTTATCATCTGCAAATCAACTTGGTTTGACACAGAGCCAGCTTGCTATCGTTCTCAATTTAGATTCAGTGGAAACTTTAAATTCGCTTGAGTTAGATCCCGATTCAAGTCAGGGAGAACTCGCAATTATTTTAATTCGTATTGCGATATCACTAGATGCTCTAACAGGTGGAGAGGCTAAATGGATGCAGCATTTTATGAAGTCACCAAATAAGCTAACCAAAGGCATTCCGATAAAACAGATTCAGACTACTCAGGGATTAGCTACTGTATTAAACGTAGTCGAAGAACTTCGGCTTCAGGGTAAATATTAAGAAATACAAAGCTTCATTACACAGAAAATTAAAAGTCATAATTTTGTCTAATAATTCAAATTCAAGGTATAAGAAGTGGACTGCTCCCAGTATCCTAGACACGAGACGGCCTCATTTTGAAGCTGCCTCAAAGGCTTCTGGACTCATCCCATCGAGATGCGAATGACGCCTGATTCGATTGTAAAACATCTCGATATAATCAAATACATCTGCACGCGCCATTTCTCGTGTTTTATAGATCCTCTTTTTAATTCTTTCCTTCTTTAAGCTGCTAAAAAAGGATTCAGCAACAGCATTGTCCCAACAGTTTCCACGACGACTCATACTCGGAACTAAATTATGCTTCTGACAGAATTTCTGCCAGTCTCCGCTACTGTATTGTGAGCCTTGGTCTGAGTGTATGATCACAGGTTCATTGGGTCTGCGTCGCCATACCGCCATTAAAAGGGCATCCAAAACGATATCCTTGGCAAGCGTAGGTTTCATTGACCAACCGATGACTTTCCTTGAATATAAATCGAGAACCACAGCCAGATATAACCAGCCTTGCCAAGTGCGGATGTAGGTAATATCAGTCACCCACGAGGTATCAGGTGTGTTTACAACAAATTCTCGATTTAAATGGTTAGGTGGCACAATCTGAGGACGACCACGACCATAGCTTTTATGCTTCTTATATCCTCGAACAGCGGCAATGCCATTGTTCTTCATGATCTTCAGCACACGATTCGGTCCACAGCTTTCACCTAGCTCTTTAAGATCCAGCGTGATGCGACGATAACCATAGATAGCATAACTGGCATCATAAGAAGAACGGATCAGTTGTAATAACCGTTTGTCTTCAATTGTTCTGCCTGATTCGGGTTCATGTAGCCAGGCATAATAGCCAGCACGAGCAATCTTAAGAACCCGACACATCGTCTTAATCTTAAATTGATGGCTGTACTCAAGGATAAACTGATACTTTACTCGGGCAGGCTTGCAAAGTACCTTGCGGCCTTTTTTAAGATATCCCGCTCTTCTTCAGTTTGCTTAAGCTGACTTTTAAGACGAAGGATCTCTTTCTTTGCTTCGAGTAGTTCATGTTCATCAGGGTTGTTGCGTAAAGGCTGTACGGCCTTTAGCCATTTATAAATGCTGTGCTGTGATACACCTAAACGTTCTGCCACATCAGTGACAGAATATCCACGTTCAGTAATCAATTTAACAGCTTCTTCTTTAAATTCTGAGGTGTATCGTTGTCCACTCATAATGTTCTCTCCTATGCAAAAAGAATAGACGAAATTTGTCTAGGAGAGTGGTGGCAGTCCATTATCTAACTAAAAGGTGTCTACAAAATCGGTGGCTATTCAGATCCAAGTGTTAAATCATCATTGCGATTCTTGCGTACCACACCCTAGGCACGTGAAAAAGTAGAAAGCTTATATTTGTACGTGTTACGTCAAAAGGCAAAACAGAAACCGTAGCCCCAGGCACCTTCTCTCATCATAAAATTATACCAGTCAGTAAAATAACTTTAGGTTAAGCATATGTATGCTGGTTATTATTGTTGATTATCACAATAAATTAGTGACCAAAAATCAAAGTATCCTACCCTACCTTAAATTACACCACATAAAATAAAAACTCTATATAACTGTTATATATAGAGTTTATTTAAATACCAATTATAGTATTTAGTGTATTTTATGTCGGTGACTCTTACCAAGGTTGGTTTTTTTCAAAAGGAAGCTTTGTTTACCCAAATTATTCAGATAAAAATCTCTTTTTTCAAAGGAAAGTTGGCAAAGCCTTAGTAATGTGAGTAATTAAATCGCTTACTCTTTCTCTAGCTTGACCAGGCAATCCGATGTAATATCTGCAATGGTTCTTGCACCAGTCAATGTCATTGCCACACGCATTTCTTTCTCAATCAAATCTAGTAAATTACTTACCCCAGAACCGCCGGCAGCACCAAGTGCGTATACAAATGCACGACCAAGCATGCAAATATCTGCACCCATAGCCAACATACGTACCACATCAAGACCGTTACGAATCCCTGAATCTGCTAAAATTTTGATGTCACCTTTGACCGCACTTGCAATTGAAGGAAGCGCACGAGCAGAAGACAAAACACCATCAAGCTGACGACCACCGTGATTGGAGACCACAATTCCATCTGCTCCGAAACGTACCGCATCCTTGGCATCCTCAGGATCTAAAATCCCCTTAATAACCATGGGACCCTCCCAATAATCACGAATCCACTCAAGATCTTTCCAAGAAATTGAAGGGTCAAAGTTACTTCCCAGCCAACCGATATAATCTTCCAGACCTGTCGGCTTACCTAAATATTTCGAAATGTTACCCAAATCATGCGGACGACCCAATAAACCGACATTCCAAGCCCAGTGTGGGTGCATACACGATTGCATATAACGACGTATTGCAGCATTTTTACCACTCATTCCTGAATGTGCATCACGATAACGCGCACCTGGAACAGGCATATCGACTGTGAATACTAAGGTAGAACAGCCTGCGGCTTTAGCACGTTCCAAGGCATTTTTCATAAAACCACGGTCACGTAGTACATACAGTTGAAACCACATCGGACGTTGAATCGCAGGTGCCACTTCTTCAATTGGACAAACTGAAACTGTTGATAAGGTAAATGGAATGCCCTTTTTATCTGCGGCAACCGCGGCTTGAACTTCACCACGACGCGCATACATACCCGTTAGACCTACAGGTGACAATGCCACTGGCAACGCCAAATTTTCACCAAACAATTGCGTTTCTAAGCTCAGCTCAGACATGTCATTTAACACACGTTGACGTAAAGCGATTTTTGATAAATCGTCTACATTACGCTTTAAAGTATATTCCGCATAGGCACCACCATCGATGTATTCAAATAAAAATGGCGGTAAACGACGTTTCGCAGCTTCACGATAGTCATTTGCAGAAGAAATAATCATAACTTATGTCCTATTTAATCGACTCGAACGTTGACGACGAGCTTCTTCTTCATCGATCATACGTACGCGTTGAACAACAAATTCAATATGCCCACAAGCTGCCTTACGTGCAGTCTCTGAGTCTTGACGTTCAATTGCATCCATCACTTCAAAGTGCTGGTCATGCAATTGTTCAAAATGTTGTGGTGTAGTGTAGACTTTACGTCGCCCTAACATCACGTTGTCTTGCAATAAATCAAACAAACTACGCATCATTTGGATCAGCACTAGATTGTGGGATGCTTCTGCAATCGCCAGATGAAACTTCGCATCCGCTATTGCTGCGTGTGCATCATCACCTAAGGCCTGAAAATGGCTAATCTGCTCAAAACACTGACGAATATTGATCAAATCACTGGGTGTGGCACGTTGTGCGGCATACCACGCTGTACCACCTTCAAGCACCATACGAGCTTCTTGTACATCAAAACGATATTCAGGATCTTGATCCATCAAACCGGATAATGGCTCAACGATTTGATGCTGTGACCAATGTGCAGGCAACTGCTTTAAATAGTTGCCTGCACCCGCTTTGCTCTGAATAATCCCTGCGGTAATCAGCTGTTGAATCGCCTCACGTAAAGAGCTACGAGACACACCCAATTGTTCACAGAGTTGGCGTTCGGCAGGCAATCGCTCTCCGACTTGTACATTATTTTTTTCAATCAATAGACGTAACCGCTGTACTACTTTGTCGGAGACTTTCATTTTTTTCCTTGACCCGTTTACGGAATCATCCACGGGAAAACATAAGCTTGTAAGGTCACAATAATACCAATCATCACCGTAAAGATAATGCTGTGTTTTACTGTAAATCTAAATAAATCAGATTCTTTACCAACTAAGCCCACTGCCGCACAAGCAATCGCAATTGATTGAGGAGAAATCATCTTACCTGTTACTCCACCACTGGTATTGGCAGCAACTAACAAGACTTCAGGCACACCGATTTGCTGTGCTGTAGTTGCTTGTAACGCTGAAAACAATGCGTTAGCTGAAGTATCCGAACCTGTAAGAAACACTCCAACCCAACCCAAGAATGGTGAGAAGAAGGTGAAAGCCTGACCCGTATGTGCCAGTGCTAAAGCAAGCGTTGCTGACAGACCTGAATAGTTTGCAATGAACGCAAAAGCCAGTACCATACCAATCGAATAAATTGGGGTTTTTAGTTCATTCACGGTTTCAAAGAATGTCGAAACTGCCTCTTTAGGTTTCATGTTTAAATAAATAATCGTGATCAATGCCGCCAATATAATCGCCGTACCCGTTGCTGATAACCAATCAAACTTATAAATCGCATCATAATCTTTAATTTCAGGCACGACAGGTGGTAGCTTTTGAATCAATTGATGCAAATACGGCACTTTAACTGAAACTACTAAATCACTTAATGGGCCGTCCTTAACAAATAAATCTTTAAAAGGTTTGATGCTCCAGATCGTCACCATTGCTGTAAGTATCAGAAATGGAGACCAGGCTTTGGCTATCTGTGCCACACTATATTGTTTACGAGCTTGCTTGATAATAGTTTCATCTACCTGTATATTTTTATCCTCAAAAAGAAAAATATGTTTTGGTTTCCAATACTTAAGTAAGATAGTTAAACTGATTAATGATGCAATTGCAGCAGTGATATCGGGTAACTCAGGCCCAACAAAATTTGATGTTAGATATTGCGCTAAAGAAAAAGATAAGCTGGCAACTAAAATAGCAGGCCAAGTTTCTTTAACCCCACGCCAACCATCCATGATTGCCATGATCCAGATCAATACAATTGGCACCATAAAGGGTAACTGACGACCAACCATTTGACTGATTTCCATGGTGTCAACACCTGAAACCTGCCCAGCGACAATGATCGGAATTCCCATTGCACCAAAAGCAACAGGTGCAGTATTAACTATCAGACATAGCCCAGCCGCATATAAAGGCTTAAAGCCGAGTCCCACCAACAGTGCCGCAGTAATTGCGACGGGCGCACCAAAACCTGCCGCACCTTCTAAAAACGTACCAAAAGCAAACCCAACTAATAGCATTTGCAAACGTTGATCTTCTGTAATTGACAGAATAGACGAACGAATAACATCAAACTGTCCTGTTTTTACTGAAATCTTATATATAAAAACTGCACCGATAATAATCCATGCAATTGGCCACAGGCCGTAGAAGAATCCATAGACCATTGATGCTAATGCCATTCCAATTGGCATTTTGTATAAAAATAATGAGACCAGAAAGGCTAAAAAGACGGTAATTGTAGCGGCTACACTACCCTTCATGCGAAAAATAGCTAACGCTAAAAAAAAGAAAATAATTGGAACTAGCGCAATAGCACTCGAAATCCAGATATTGCCTATAGGATCATAAATTTGTTGCCACTGTTGAAGCATTGTCTACTCCTTGAAATGCTTAACTACTAGATTGAACAGTTTATTGTACTTAAACACTAAATTGGTATGACCAATTTAGTGTTTAAGAGATAAAATGTGCATTTTGTATTGGCGATATTAGTAATATTAGCCCAAAAACACAATATAAAAGATTTAATTTATTTTTTGGTATGACCAATTTTCATAATCTCTTAAAATTTTATATATTAGATTTCTTTCATAATTCACTTTTTACTCAGCTCAAAATTATAGATTCCCACAATTAAATTAAATCTTAATCCTAGTCTTTTGCCAGGGTTGCGATATCGCTCGGCAAGGATTTTGAAGGTTTTCAAAGTTCCAAATAACTGTTCAATTCCAATTCTTCTTTTATTGATTTCTTGGTTATAAAATTTTAGCTCGAGATCTGGTTTTTAGTGCTTTTTTGCTTTTAATGGCCATAAACTATTTGGATACAATGTATAAATCCCTTGATAGCCTTTATTTGCAAGAGGCTTTGTTGCACAAACCTACCACTGAAAGCTTCTTGGGGAATATAATTTCTAAATGAAGAGGTCTGCACCCAAGATCTATCGTACAACCAGTTGATCTACCTACAATAAAGCCTTACTCAGTCAAGGAAATATATCAATTTGGTTTGATTCAGCCATCCAATGGTCGCTCGATTGACTCAACAACTGCCGATGCAAAACTTGGATGAAAATGTACTAGCCCAACAACTTCATTCCACCAATCAAGAGCAGTTGATTGCCTATAAAGTGTCTTTATTTGGCTCTGACGTCAGTGTCGTTCAGCATGTGGTAGCAAAAACCCGAGGTGCACCGAAAGATTTAAGCCACCAAGTAGTTGGCTTTAGTACAAAGCAACAAGGTGAGGCTCAGTTATGTGTTACGTCGTGGGGATATTCAAGTGGTGGAAGCAGAGCGGATGTTCCTACGTGGATAATTGCTCAAAAAGATTTTATAATCGGTATTAATACCAATAATTTTGTTTTTATTGCTATGTATAGGCTTAATCGTTTTGATTATTCGTCGAGAGCTTAAAGCCTTAGATGAAGTTTAAACCTTTTAAGTCAGCCAAATTTATCAGTGAATGATGCTACTCACTATTTAAAAACCTTAGATGCCAAAGTAATGCCTTCCAAGGTACAGTCCTTTGCCCAAAACTCTAAGCACTTAATACATAAACTGCATCAAAATCCGGAAAATGAAAAAGTATTTAGTTCATACGCCGCCCATGAATTGCGTAGTCCTTTAACCGCGATCAAAACTCATATCCAGCTTGCACAACTGATGGCAGAACAACAGGCAAGCTCGCCCAAATTGCAACAAAGCTTGCAGCAGGTACACATTGGTATCCGCCGATGTACCCAGCTACTGGAACAGCTTCTAGCACTTTCCTCTACCGATCAAGTACTGAGCGATATCTAGTACAGTATTGAAATTGCACGGCTCCTGACTCAGGTGATTGCCGATTTACAGTCGCTTTATCCGGAAATTGAACCCAGTTTAACAATTGACTGACCGAGCCTGATCCGAATTGCCCTACCCGATTTTGAACTATATACCGTCTTTAAAAACCTACTTAAGAATGCTCTATTGCAGGCACAGGCAAATACCATTTCAATTGCTATGCTGCATGTGTGCTGATCATTCATAATGATAATCAGAGGTTGAAGATATGCATACTTGGGACAGCGTTTCTGGCATAAATCTCCCTAGCAAAATGGGCATGGGCTAGACTTATATTTGATGAAAATGGTGTTAAACAAATATGGCTATCAGATTCAATTTACAGTGGCGCAACCTCAATATTTAAGCATTCACATCAGCCCCCCTGTAAGCTGATCACTTACTCATGGATAGACGGGGCTAAATTTAAAGCTGGAATATCAACCCATGTCGTATCAGCAAAATCACGCTGCAAATACTGTTTTAAATAAGCAATGGTATCTTCAGCGATCAAGGGATCTTTGGAGTTATCTGCATGATTAAAAGCAATGGCATATAATTGAACCCCGCGGAGTTTTAACAACTCAAGACTCAGCAAGGTATGATTAATACTGCCTAAACGCCCTGAAGTGACGAGAATCACCGGATAATTATGTGTCTGAATATAATCAATAGTCAGGAACTCTTCGGTTAAGGGCACCATCAGACCACCGGCACCTTCCAGCAAAATACAGTCGTAGGCCACAGCCAGCTGTTCGGTAGCCTGATGAATCTGTTCAAAGTTAATGGCTCGCCCATCCAGCCGCGCAGCAAGATGCGGTGAAGCCGGATACGTAAAAATTTCCGGCATGGTCAGTTTTTGCTGGTCTTCCGGTAACAATCCACAACCCATAATTGCACGATGCTGTTCGATATCTTCTGATATATCGACATTTCCGGTCTGGATCAGCTTTTGGGTTATGGTACGAATGCCCTGCTCATTCCAATTTTTGGCCAGAAAACCAGTAGTAAAGGTTTTACCAATTGCGGTATCAATGCCGCTGACAAAATAAATCTGTGCGCTCATACTGTCTTCCGTGCAATGACATAAACCGGATGATAGGTCAGTGCATACTGTTTGCTTTCAGGGTCTTGGAATTGTTGATAGCCGGTATAAAAATCCTGTAAGGACGATTTTGTCCACCGAAACCCCTGTGCCGTCGCCTGTACACCAGTGGCTTTGATATGCTGTAACACCTGTTTCGGATGCTCAAAATGCAAGGTCATCTGTTCTTCTGTCTGCAGCAGAATGTCAAAGCCTAAGGATTCAAGCAGTTCACAAACCTCCGCTAAAGGCAGATAATCCAAGCCTTGTCCGGTCAGTGCCTTAATTTCCTTTAAATTATTGTCCGTATAACTGGCAAAACACAGATGCCCAGAGGGATTTAAGGCCTGCGCAATGTTGAGCAACAATGCTTTTAAATCCGAGATCCATTGCAATGCAGAACACGACAGCACCATGTCCAGAGACTGCGGCAGTGGCAAGGTTTCAATATTACCAATCCCCCACAAAAGCCGATCAGCTTCCGGGAAATGCTGCTTCACTTCGGCATATAGATCATTTAAAAATAAATGATCAAAGCTGTAATACTGCATAAAAAGCCGGGTAAAAAACCCTGAACCGCAGCCAATTTCCAATACCCGTTGCAAATGTGGTTGTGCTACATGCTGCTGCATGAACTGCATCAACTCTGCCGCTACGGCACTTTGTACCAGCGCATGCTGCTCATAACTGAGATTTGCCTGAGCAAAACGCTGGGCAATCTGTTTGCTGTTCATCGCGGCAAATTCCTCAGCACCTGCAGACATGCGTCCAGCTCATCCGCAGAAATGTTCTGATTCAGGCAGATTCTGAGTCTGGAGGTGTTGGCAGGAACCGTTGGCGGACGTACTGGTAGCACATAAAATCCCTGCTGTTGCATAATTTCAGCCGCCTGAATGGTGCGTTTTGCCTCACCAATCAGTACCGGCACAATTTGCGAGGTTGACGGACAGTGATATCCCAAGTCTTGAATGCCCTGCTGACAGCGTATAGCCAATGCTGCCAAATGTATTCGTCCCGCCTGAAGCTGCTGTACCTTCTGAAAAATAAATCTAGTCCAGGCCATACATAGTGGCGGCTGGGCGGTACTAAAAATTAAAGGTCGCATGCTATTAATCAGATAGTCACGAATCACTGGCGCACAGACCAGATAACCACCAACTGAAGCCAAAGCCTTGCCAAAGGTACCGACCAGGAAGTCAATCTGATCCAATACTTGATACTGTTCTGCGCAGCCCAATCCACGTTCACCGCGCACACCAATTGCATGTGCCTCATCGACATAGAGCATGACTTTTGCAAACTGCTGTTTTAATGCCACCAAAGCAGTTAAATCTGTTTCATCCCCATCCATACTGAAAATTGATTCAGTTACCACAATGATGCGCTGGATAGATTCATCTGACTGATATTTTTCTAAAAACTGAGTCAAATGCTGCAGGTCATTATGGCGGTAACGCACATAGCCAGCTTTAGATAAACGAATCCCGTCGATAATACTGGCATGTACCAGTTTGTCAGCAATGATCATGGTTTTAGCATTACTGAGCGCAGGAAGAATCCCGATATTCATGTGATAACCACTATTAAACAGCAGTACTGAACGTCCAAAAGCCTGTGACATCTGTGCTTCAAGTTGTTCAAAATTGGGAAAGTTTCCTGTCAGTAAACGTGAAGAGCTTGAACTCATATATCGCTCAGACATCGGCGTGAGGTCAAAAAATTCCTCACGTAGCGTTAAGTTGGATGCCAGACCTAAATAGTCATTGGATGCCAGATTCAGCATCTCTTGGCCATTGAGTTGCAATCGTGGCTGGCTAGAAATATTGGACTTAAACTGGCGATATTGCCCTTGCTGTTTCAAGTCATCTAGCTGCTGCTGGAAATGCTCAAGATGGTTCATGCTACTGCCTCTATCTGCTGAATCATCTCCCGCATATGCTTTAATAAAGTTTCAAGTTGCTGTGTTGAAATTACATATGGCGGCATGACATAGACCAGACGGCCAAAAGGACGAATCCAGACGCCACGGCATACACATTCAGCCTGAAAACGCGCCAAATCAATAGTTTGATGTAGCTCAACCACGCCAATTGCGCCGAGGACACGCACATCTTTGACTTGTGCCAAGGATTTTAAATCCAGTAAATATTGTTCTAGTGTACTTTCAATCTGTTGAATACGCGTCTGCCAGTCTTGAGCCAGTAACAGCTGGGTACTTTTTAATGCGACCGCACAGGCCAACGGATTAGCCATAAAAGTTGGGCCATGCATGAACACACCCGCTTCACCACTTGAAATCGTTTCTGCTAGATGGCGAGTGGTTAAGGTCGCTGACAAGGTCATATAACCACCAGTTAATGCCTTACCGATACACATAATGTCTGGTGTGACCTCAGCATGTTCATAGGCAAACAGTTTTCCGGTGCGGCCGAAACCGGTGGCAATCTCATCCAAAATCAGCAGTACATCGTATTTTTCACACAACAACTTGGCTTGTTTTAAATATTCCGGATGATAGAGACGCATCCCGCCTGCACCTTGCACAATCGGCTCGATGATCATGGCAGCAATCTGCTGATGCTGCTGTGCCAGCATGTGCTCAAGTGGCTGTATATCTTCGGGTTGCCATGCCCCATCAAAACGACTTTGAGGTGCCGGAACAAATAAACGGTTCGGTAAACTGGAACCAAAAATCTGATGCATACCGGTTACAGGGTCACAAACCGACATGGCATTCCAGGTATCGCCATGATAGCCAGAGCGTGTGGTAACAAAGTTGGTTTTTTGCGGTTGCTGACGTGCATGCCAATACTGCACGGCCATTTTCAGCGCCACTTCAACCGCGACCGAGCCGGAATCGGCAAAGAAGATTTTATCCAGTTCAGGCGCTGTGATCTCAAGCAGCAGTTTACCCAGATCAATCGCAGGCTGATGAGTCAAACCACCGAACATGATATGTGACATCGACTCTAATTGTTTTGTTACGGCCTGATTGAGTTCAGAATGATTATAACCGTGAATTGTGCACCACCAGGACGACATGCCATCAATCAGCTCGGTACCATCTTCAAGTTCAATGACTGCACCATGTGCAGCTTTAACTTTGTAACATGGCAAGGGTTGTGTCATGGAGGTATAAGGATGCCAAATATGCTGTTGATCAAAAGCGTCCTGCACAGAATTTACCCCAATTATTAAAACTAAAACTGATCTTAGCGCGTTAAATCTGAAAATGAAACGTCAAGAGCTACCAATCTCTTTTTGCTTAAGCCAGATCGGCTAAAAATTTTAAAATTGGCTCAACGAGTAACTTGGCATCAAAAAGGATGGCATCGTGCGTGCCCTGTATTTTTACCAAATTCAGATTTTGGGTTGTTAAAAACACAGATTCTTGACTAACTTTGTAAGGAACCAACATATCATTCTCGGAAAATATAAATAGCATCTTGACTGAATGATTTTTTAGGATATCCACCAGATTTAATTGATGCAAGAGATAAAGATGCTTAATCTGATAGTTTAAATCAATACTATTTAACTGTTGGTGCAATAATTTTGCACGTTCACGCGCTGCTGCACCAGCTAAAGTGACCAAGGTACAGAAGCGCTGCATCCCGCGTTTTGGATCAGCCAGTATGGAAGATTTAAATTGTGTATATTGTTCAACTGGCATCGCCTGTGGCCATGCTTCATTGGCCACGAAACAGGGATTTGACATACAGCAAATCACTGGCTTGGCAATTTTCAGTTGTTGCTGGATTTCATTAGCCAGCAAAAGTGCCAACTGTCCACCCAAAGACCACCCCATCAAGACATCAAACGAACTCGCCTGCCTGACTTTTTCGGCCAAAAGACTTTCTACGTTAGGATCGAAAATATCCCATACTTTAACTTGATGCTGCTGCCGCAACTGTTCTACAAACGGGGTTAAGACCGCTGTTCCTAGCCCCCAACCCGTAATCATCAGTATCTTCATTTTGTCTGTTCCAATAAAAAAGGGACCAATTCAAGTTGAAATGATCCCTGTTTGTTACACGATTAATTAAGCAGGTTGCATCGCATCTACAGCCAATTCTTTAGCTGTTTTCTTGGCAGCTTCAGCTTTTAAGCCTAATTTAGCAAACAAGGCTTTGTCTTTACCTTCACCACTGTTCGGGGCAGTAAGCAATTTATCACCTGAAAATAATGAGTTAGCTCCAGCCATAAATGCCAGTGCCTGATCAGAGTCAGAGAGAGATTCACGACCTGCCGACAAGCGGATATAACTCTTCGGCATAATAATCCGTGCTACCGCAATAGTACGAATCCAGTCAATCACATCCAGTTTTTCAACATCGGCCAGTGGTGTGCCTTCAATAGGAACCAACATATTTATGGGCACCGAACCCGGGTGAATCGGCATAGTCGCTAGTTCAAACAACAAACCGACTCGGTCTTGTACGCCTTCGCCCAAGCCGACAATACCGCCACTACAGACATTAATTCCGGCATCACGTATATGATCAAGCGTATTTAAGCGGTCATCAAAGCTACGTGTACTGATGACATTGGCATAATATTCACGTGAGGTATCAAGGTTGTGGTTATAATAATCTAGCCCTGCATCTTTCAGACGTTCCGCTTGTGAGGCATTCAGCATTCCTAGAGTCATACAGGTTTCCATGCCCAGTTTCTTGACTTCCTGCACCAGTTCCAGCACATACGGCATATCGCGTTCATGCGGATTACGCCATGCTGCGCCCATGCAGAAACGGGTCGAACCGGAAGCTTTGGCCTGTTTGGCTTCAGCAATCGCCTTTTGTACTTCTACGCGTTTTTCAATTTCCAGATCAGTATCGTAATGTGCAGATTGCGAACAGTATTTACAATCTTCCGGACAACGGCCCGTTTTAATTGAAAGCAGAGTACTGACCTGAACAGTATTCGGTTCAAAGTTTTGGCGATGAATTTGCTGTGCCTGAAACAGTAAATCCATTAAAGGCAAGTCATAAATTTCTTGTATTTCGGCACGTGACCAATCATTACGGATCATCTTGTCTGCATCATCTAAAATTCCATTGAGTAAATCATACGCTGTTTTTTTTATTTTTCTTTAGCGTTTTCTTTCATATTCATTGCCTGCTTAAAATAGCTTTAGTGTGTCAAGCTATTTTTGAAAGCTTATTTAACCCGAATCCTGCTTAAGCCGATGAGTCCTTAATTTGAATTGTTGGCTTATTTCGATGGGTTAAATTGATATCCACATAGTGAGGCGTAAATTCCACGCAGAAATCCATGAAGACTACGTGCTTTACTCGTCAATAAATTGTATTGCCCCTTCAATAAGCCGAATAATATTTCTATTTTATTGCGTTGTCTTAAGTGATATTTATCTGATGCACAGAGTTGAATAGCCTGCATATTCTTCCGATGATAAGTAATTAAATCAATACCTTGATCTTTCAATCTAATTTTTAATTCTTGGCTGATGTAACCTCGATCCCCGTAAAGTTTTGCTTCTATACCAGCAACCAATTGCTCAACCATTTTTATATTAGCAACATGTCCATTCGATAAAGCAGAACAGGCAATTTCACCAAATTGATTCATCGCAATACGTAATTTACAGCCATAAAACCAGCCTATTGAGCTTCTACCATGTGATGCAATTTGGATTAATGATTTATGACGCTAAATACGTTGATTTTTACAAATTGGCAGAGTTGTTGAATCAATCCATAAATATTGTGTACCTTGGCCTTTCATCAGTGCCACATGTAAAGCATGTAGAGCTAATTCATGCATACCCAATTGGCTCAAGCCAATGTGAAAGCCCAGCAAGCGGCAAAAAACCGAATGTTTTTGCTTTTGGCGAATATAGTCTGGATCAAAATGAAAACTGGATTGTCGGAGTTGCCGCACGCTATAACCTGTTTTCCGGGATCGATAAAAACAAGAATATTCAGGCTGCCGAACTCAAACGCTCTGCTACAGAATTACTCACTGCACGCACCCAGCAAGAAATTGAAAATCTGATTTATAAATCTTATAGCAAAGCATTCAGTGTACAGCAAAGTGATGCACTTCTGGCACAAAACTTGAAAGCCGCACAGGAAAATTTACGCATCCAAGAATTGTCTTTTAAAGAAGATATGGGCACCGCCACACAGGTCATCGATGCACAAAATATGCTGAGCGGACTACGAGCTGAAACTGCCTTGAATGCCTACAAATATGTGATGTCACTGGCCACCCTATTACAAAGCCATGGCTCGATTACAGAATTTCCGAACTACATTCAACATACCAATACCCACTATAGATGCTAAAACTCTTCAAATACGAGCAGTTCAGCTCACAACGAATAATGTGAGTGATTCACGAATCCTTGGGGAGTTACTTGATCAAATTCCGTTGGATGAACAGATTGATTCAGTTTATACAGACGAGGCTTATAACACCAAGCAATGCCGTCAAGTCATTGCAGACCGGTAAGCATATGCGGTAGTTCCCTCCAGAAAAAATGCAAAGCCTTAGAAAATTACAAAAGTTCATTCGCAAGAGCGAAATGAATTACTTCGAACCGTTAAATGTTTAGGCAGGACACTATGGAAGAAATGGTCAGGCTATCATCGGCGAAGTTTGGTCAAAACCAAAATGTATTGCATTAAATTATTAGACGATAAATTAACGGAATTAGGTCGACCTCATACCCAAGTTGTCACTTGAATTCGAGTAACTTAGAAAAGATCTATCTCTGAAGCCTTTATGCAACAAAGTCACTCCAGATTGAGGATTTGAAAATTTATAGTGCAGTATATAAACAAATTGGTTCAGGAGCACAAAAGTAAGGTAATAACATCTTTTTTTAACAGTGATATTTTATTGTTCCCTACTCCCTACATTAAACTTTTATTTGTAGATTTACCTATCATTAACTCATTTTTCATTTGGATTTCCTATTATATTGAGATTGCTTTAAGAGATATTAAACAATAATATTACTGATAATTATTATCATTTACATTAACTAAAATGTTTTATACCGTTCCTCCATCATTTAAGCTTTCTCTTCTTAGTCTTGCAATTTTAGTGTCCCAGCAAAGTTTTGCCGATGATACTCAGCAATTACCGACGATTACAGTTACAGCGGAATCAGAACAGAGTGAGCTCAGCTCCGAACAGAGTAAGGCTTATATCATCCAAAATTCGTCAACCGCCTCAAAACTGAATATTCCACTCAAGGAAACGCCGCAAACAGTCAATGTCATCACTCGCCAGCAACTGAATGACTTTGCCTTGGATAATACCCGGGACGTACTGCGCAATACCCCTGGCATTATCGTCAGCAATCAGGAAACGGAACGGAGCTCCTACCTTGCCCGAGGTTTCGAGATTTCAAATGTTTTAGTCGATGGCGTTGGTATTCCACTCGAAGGCTATAATTATAATAATGATAATCCAGACAGTTTTTTGTTTGACCGTATCGAAGTGGTGAAAGGCGCGAATGCCTTAAATAATGGAATTGGCGATCCCGGCGCAACTATTAATATGATTCGCAAACGCCCGACATCCGACCTTCAAACAGCCTTTAATGCCAGTTATGGCTCATGGAATACGCAGCGCTATGAAGTAGATGTATCCTCTCCTCTCACCCAAGATGGAAAAGTCAGAGGTCGTGTATTTGGCTATCAACAAACAGGCGACAGTTATCTGGATCGTTATGAACTGGAAAAAAACGGCATAGGTGCTGTTGTGGAGGCAGATATTACTGACACAACTCTATTGACTGCTGGCTATACCGAAACCAATCACAAGCCGAATGGTGTCAATTGGGGTTCTAATCCACTGATCAATACTGAAGGCGAGCAGCTCAGTTACTCACGGAATTATAATTACAGTCCAAGCTGGGCCCACTGGGATAGCAATATTAAAAGTTACTTTGCCGAGCTTGAACAAAAACTGGGTGGCGACTGGACAGCCAAACTGACCTATGATGAAAAACGTACACAACGCGATTCAAAGCTCTTGTTTCTGTCCGGCAAACCTGGCACAAATGGCACTTCAGGCATCTTCCTCTACCCAGGCATGTATATTGATGACAATAAAGAACAACAAGCCAGCCTGAGTTTTAGCGGCACCTATCCGCTTTGGGGACAACGCCATGAAGCCTCATTGGGCTATGTCTGGGCCAAAAATCGTCTGGATGAATTGGGTTATGCTGGCAGCTTTGTCAATCCGCTGACCACAGATTTAGCCAGCTTTACACCCGAAGAACCAAGCTGGGATATGTCGAAAACCAGTGGTGAAATGCATATCCGGCAGAAGAACCAGAGCCTTTATGCTGCGACCCGACTGCATCTGAATGATGATCTGAAACTGCTTTTAGGTGCGAACTACGTTCAGGCTGAAAGCAGTGGTAGCAGTTATGGGACCGACACCATTTATGATGAAGATAAAGTTTTACCCTATGCCGGTCTGACCTATAACTTTAGCCCTGAATATACAGGTTACCTGAGTTATACCTCGATTTTCCGTCCGCAAACCACCAAAGCAGATGATGGCAGCATTAACAAACCGATCGAAGGTGAAAGCTATGAAGTCGGAGTCAAAGGTTCTTGGCTAGATGACAAGCTTACCGCCACCATGGCTGTGTTCAGAACGGAGCAAAGTAATTATCCGCTTCGTGATTCTGATGGTATCCCGACTTTACGCACAACTCAGGTCAGTGACCTGCGTTCCCAAGGCTACGAGTTTGGCTTGGCGGGACAACTGACCGACCATTTTAACTTAAGCTTTGGTTATACCCAGTTTAGCCTGAAAGATCTGATCAATGGCGGTGATGCGCGTACCTTCAATCCAACCCAGTCTTTTAATCTTTTAACCACCTATCAGGTGCCACAACTTCCAAAACTGAAACTGGGCCTTGGTGTGCAGTGGCAGGATCAAACCTATCTGGATGTGCCTGAAGCAACCACCAATGGAGTGATTACCCAGAAAGCTGGAGTCATTGAACAGGATGCCTATGCGCTCGTGAACTTAATGGCCAGCTATGAGTTGAATAAGCATATGACCTTTCAAGCCAATGGTAATAACCTGACCAATGAAAAATACCTATTCAATTTCCCCAATCAGCAAGGTTTTTATGGTGCACCAGCGAATTACAGCGTTGCTGTGAAATTTAAATATTAATTTTTAAGCTGAGCCCTGACGACATGTTCAGGGCTAAATCATCACTACATACACAAAAATAGGTAAAACAAATGAAAAAAATGATCGCTTTGACCCTTGGACTGTCTATGACACTTTCAGCTCAGGCGCATATGCTTTGGCTAGAACGTGGCACAAATCAGCAGACTCATGCGTTCTTTGGTGAATATAGTGAACAGCTCAAAGAAACGCAGCAAGGTGCCCTCAAGTCTTTCAATCAGGCAAAGGCCGTTCAGGCCAAAAAAACATTTAGTCCTCAAATGCAACAGGATCATTTGCTCTATGCAACCCAAGGCCAGACCGATGTCCAGCTCACTCATGAATTGATCTATGGAGAATCATTGCTGAGCTATCATGCCAAATCCGGCAGACAAAACTTGAAAGCAGAGTCCGAACTGGATATTGTCCCGACCCAGATCAACAGCAATACATTTACGGTACTGTATCAGGGTAAAGCTGCTGCGGATGTTGAAGTCACAGTCTTTTCCCCGCAATTTTGGCTAAAAAAATACACCACCAACGGCCAAGGCCAGATTACGATCGCCACGCCATGGAAAGGTCAATATGTCATTGAAGTTGGCAAAGAAGCAGACAAGGCCGGAAAATTGAATCAGCAGGCCTATAAAAAACAGTATCTGGTAACGACTTTAAGTTTTGTTTATTAAGTTTTTAGATTTTCATCAGTATAGATCTATTCAAGGCCAAATATGATGTCTGTTGTAGTGCAGCCACTCGCCATTTTCTATCGCTTAGGCATGAGCTTTGGGATGGGCTACTTGTGCAGTTATTTGATCGCACTCGATCTGGCTTACTTTCTACAGGCTTTTCTGCCCAAAGCAGAATCCGTCTATTTGGCCGCCGTTATTGCCCTGATTTTTTATGTCTGTTTTGTGATTGGCATCTTCTGTATCCAGAGTTTAAAAAAGCTTTCGGTCTATAGCCTGCTTCCTTTCCTTAGCTTATTTACCATCTCCCGCTTCATAGGTTAAACCATGCATAAATCTGTCCGTCAATCCATGGCATGGCTACATTCATGGTTAGGTTTAAGTTTTGGCTGGCTGCTCTTCGCGATCTTTTTAACAGGCGCGGTCACCTATTACCGGCATGAAATCAGTATATGGATGCAGCCTGAATTTGCCTCAATACAAGTCAATCAGGAAACTGCCTTAAAATCTGCTTACAGCTATTTACAGCAGCATGCACCGGACGCCCAAAACTGGTATATCGGAGTCGCCAATCAAGATTCACCGGTGAATAAAGTCTACTGGCAAAAAGCGGATGGTGGCTATGAAGTCAAAACCCTGAATGCTTCGACAGGAAAAGAATTACAGCTTTCAGCCACACAAGGGGGAGATTTTTTCTATAATTTTCATTTTCAGCTCTATGGTATGCCCTACACCATCGGTCGCCTCATTGTGACGGTCGCTGCCTTTATCATGTTACTGACTCTGATTTCAGGAATTATTACCCATAAAAAAATACTGACAGACTTTTTTACCCTAAGAGCCTTTAAAGGACAGCGCTCTTATCTGGATTTTCATAATGTCAGTTCAGTGATTGCCCTGCCGTTCTTTTTGACCATGACATTTACCGGGTTGGCGATTTTCTTTTATATCGTGCTGCCTTCCGGTATGAAAAAACTTTATCCAGACAATCCCTTTCAATATTTTGAAGAAATTCGCACAATCAATACATCAGCCACCCACTCAGTTCCTGTGAAAACCCAGATGCTGCCAATTCAACATTTTATCACCACGGCACAGCAACACTGGGGATATGCGGAATTTGACAATATCACGGTCAAGCAGCCCAATACCCAGCTGGCACACATAACCTTAACTCAGCTCAAAGATCATTCCATTACACGAAATCAGGCACAGCTTATTTTAAATGCTGCTACCGGAAAATTGCTTGAAAATACACAAAATGAAAGTGCAATTGCCACACTAAATGCCAGCATGTATGGTTTACATATGGCACGTTTTGCTGAACCTGTTTTACGTTTAGGGTTATTTTTCTCCGGCATATTAGGCTGCGCAATGATTGCATCCGGATTGCTGCTGTGGAGCCTGAAACGCCAAATGCAGAAAAAATCAGTGCGGTTTCATCTCGGACACTATTTAGTGAACCGCTTGAATATCACCATAATTATTGGCTTGCCGCTTGCCATGCTGGGATATCTCTATGCGAATCGTTTTATCAGTATTCCTGTAGGTGCACCAAATTATGAAATTTATAGTTTTTTCTCTATCTGGCTTGGCAGTTTTATCCTGGCATGTGTAACCCCACAGCAGCATATATGGAGAATGCAGCTTAAACTTCTGATTTGTGCTGCCTTTATACTTCCCCTGATTGATATTTATTATTTAGTTTCCCAGCAATATATTGCTTCTTTTGCGACTTATTGGCCTTTTTTGCGTATTGAGCTAATGTTATGGACCTTGGCCCTTTTTGCCCTATTTTTACACCAAAAAATTACGCCCATTCAGCAAAAAGCGGTCAATAAAATTCAGGCTAAATTAAAAATCACTCAACAGGAATCATCAATATGATATGGATTGCAGTGATCGGTCTGCTTTGGCTGAGCTGTTTTGGTTTTTATGTGGTAAGTGAAAAGCAGATCCTAAAAACCCGAAAATCTCATTACGCTTTTTTAGCGGATTTTCCTACGTACACTAAATTCGCTGCAGGTATTTTCTTATTCGTCGCGATGTTTTTATTACGTACCCAGTTTAGCTCCAGTATTAGCTTTGTGTCTCTATGGGTATTTCTAAGCCCTGTACTGTTTATCTTTATCTTAAAAATGAATAAAGCATTTTAGTATTTATTTAAAATCAGAAAGTAGCAAACAGCCTAGTGTGCTATTCACACGCCCTTTATTAAACCAATCTACCCAGTAGACCTCTTTCATAAATCATTTTTTGCTCAGTTCCAAGTTGTAGATTCCAGCGATTAAATTGAATCTCAAACCAAGCCTTTTACCTCTATTTCGATAACGCTCAGCAAGGATTTTGAAGGTTTTCAGGCTGCCAAATACATGCTCAATTCCGATTCTTCTTTTATTGATTTCTTGATTATAGATTTTCAATTCAGGATCCAATTTACAGTGTCTTTTGGCTTTTAATGGCAACAGGCTATTCGGATACAATACATAAATCCCCTGATAGCCTTTATCTGCAAGGATAAAAGCCCCAAAAGGAATCTGGTTTAAATTGCGTTTGAACAACTTGAAATCATGCACTGCACCGCGACTGGTACATAAACTCAGAATTTGCTGAGTTTTGTAGTGAATCATGGCCTGTACTTTAAAGGTATGGGTCTTTTTCTTGCCGCTATAGCTTTTCTTCTGTTTTTTTAGGCCTTTGGATTGGAATTTCCGTGGCATCCACGATCACAACATTCCAGTCGATGCCTTCGCCCTCGGGTAAATCTTTGGGTAAATTAAACAGATTGGACCGAATCAGGCAGTCTTCAACATGACGGACAATTCTTGAGGCTGTGGGCTCTGAAACCCCGTAACTCGTCGCAACGTGAAATAAGGTTCGGTATTCCCGCCAATAGCTCAGACAGAGCAGAACCTGATCCTCCAGGCTTAACTTGGGCGGTCTGCCTTTGGCAGAGACATGCTTCTGCAATTGCTCAACCATCAAATAGAAAGTTGACCATGAGATGCCTGTGTATCGCTTGAACTGAGGATCAGAGAGCTTGTTTGAATCGATGTATTTCATCCGCAGATTATGCACGAATGCTAAGAAATCCGGAGTGCAAATATTAACCAAAAAGAAGATCGTTTTTTGATTTATGAAAGAGATCTAGTATCTGCTAAACCTTGCCAATCTGCTTTTAAATACCTCAAATGCATTATTTTGGCTAGAATCAAAAATTTAAATTGGTAGGTATTTGGTAGGTAGGATTCTTTTTAACTTCATTCAATACTCATATTACGGTGAGGGTCACCGATAAAATAATCAATGAATGGTAGAAGGAATAACACCATGGCTTTTAAAAATATTTCAGATCAAACTAACGGTTTTTATATTCCCTGTGTTTCACTTTTTGGTCCGGGCTGTGCTAAAGAAATCGGGATCAAAGCACAAAATTTAGGCGCCAAGAAAGCACTGATTGTAACTGATGCTGGCCTGTTTAAATTTGGTGTTGCAGATGATATTGCAGATTATTTGAAAGAGGCAGGTGTTGACAGTTATATTTTCCCAGGTGCGGAACCCAATCCAACTGATATTAACGTGCATCATGGAGTTGAAGCTTATAATGAAAATGCCTGTGATTTTATTGTATCGTTAGGTGGGGGCTCATCACATGACTGTGCCAAAGGCATCGGTCTGGTCACTGCAGGTGGCGGACATATCCGTGATTATGAAGGGATTGATAAAAGTACCGTTCCGATGACACCACTGATTGCAATCAATACCACGGCAGGGACGGCTTCGGAGATGACACGTTTCTGTATCATTACCAATACCGATACCCATGTGAAAATGGCGATTGTAGATTGGCGTTGCACACCACTTATTGCAATTGATGACCCTAAACTGATGTTGGCCAAACCTGCCGGCCTGACTGCGGCAACAGGGATGGATGCTCTGACACATGCGGTTGAGGCCTATGTATCTACGGCTGCTAATCCCATCACTGATGCCTGTGCAGAAAAGGCGATCACCATGATCAGTGAATGGCTCAGTCCCGCAGTGGCGAATGGGGATAATCTAGAAGCACGGGATGCCATGAGCTATGCTCAATATCTTGCCGGAATGGCCTTTAATAACGCCTCTTTAGGATATGTGCATGCGATGGCACATCAGCTCGGAGGCTTCTACAACTTGCCGCATGGTGTTTGTAATGCAATTCTGCTCCCCCATGTTTGTGAATTTAACCTGATTGCTTGTCCTGAACGTTATGCCAAAATTGCCCAATTGATGGGGGTGAATACAGAAGGCTTAACCGTAACTGAAGCAGCTTATGAAGCGATTGGCGCCATTCGTCAGCTTTCGGCTTCAATTGGTATTCCATCTGGGCTGACGGAATTGAATGTAAAAGAAGCTGACTTGGCCATCATGGCGGAAAATGCACAAAAAGATGCCTGCATGCTGACCAATCCACGTAAAGCCAGCCATGCCCAAGTGGTAGATATTTTTAAAGCGGCGATGTAGTGCCTCAATGTAAGTCTTCTCTCCAAGCATCTGACTTACATTTTTAACAGCCCCTGTTTCACTTCCTGAGGAAGTGTGCCAAGAGCAGACATGCATTTTCCTGTTCCTGGCTGATCCTTTTGCCTTCATAAGAGGATAAAAGCGGGGGGTGTTTCTTTTTTATGAAGTCCCCTTCATTATGAATATCGACATTAATCCCATGGTAGAAAAATGCCACGATTTTTTTAGCCCGTCCCAGCCAGAAAAAATTTCCCGTCGTATGATCTTAATATCATATTTAATCTCTGAGGAATAAACTGCGCGTCCTTCAAATGACATGAAGGTGAGCGTAGCTGATTTTGATGAAGAGCATCCCATCAAGCGGCTGGTCAAACTGGGTAGCCACTGATAAAAATTTTAGGATCAGGTTCAGTCTAAATTAATAAGCAAACCCACAGTAAGCAAGGATAATACTTAATATTCCAGAATTTTCCTATTTTAACTGTTTAGCTTTGTACCGATAGTTACATCAGCTTTAAAGATTTTTATATTTTAACAGAGTCTGATGAACGGGATGGTTTTTGGGCATCAGTTCAATCAGGCGTTCTACAGCATCAATCGCTTCAGGAAAATGTGCCACATGTTTCAGCAAGACATCGGTTTCATTAGCCTTGAAAATGGCATCGCTCAGGCGTGATTCCAGACAATCTCTCCAGGCACATAGAAATGGACTTTCTGTTTTGGCCAGAAATACGCCGGTACATAACTTCAAGGCTGAATAGATATACCCAGCATCTAAAGATTGCTCTGTCATTAAAAAATCAGCCTCTACATGCGCCAATAAACGATAGGGTCTGGACCCCAGCATACCACCTAATACATCGCGTAACTGTGACATTTCTGCTTTTAAAGTACCCATACTGACCTTGCGCTCGCCATATAAGGCTTGATGCAAGGTATCTAGACTCAGACCCTGCGGACATAAGGCTAGAATGGTCAGAATTTCAATCTGTCGAGGAGTCAGAACCAGCATCTTGCCATTAAACAGCACTTGAGGTAATGAAAAAGCCCGAATAAACAGGCGCTGCTTCTGGCATTCTAGTAGAGCCGACTGGATAATCGTAGCACAGCGCTCCGCAGCTAGTAGTGCTAAACTGTTATGCTTTGGCCAGGTAGTCGACAGATCAATGACACCTAAGACCTGTTTTGAATAGGGATCAATAATCGGGGCAGCGTAACAAACCCAATCATGAATGGAGGACATGTAATGTTCACTGGAAAAGACACAGCTGGATTGTTGAGTTTTTAAGGATAATGCCAATGCATTGGTTCCGACTAGCTCTTCGCGCCATTGCCCACCTTCAATAAAATGTACACTTTCTGCGGCACTTTGCATTTGTGGGCTAGAAGCTGCCCAAATGATGGTGCTGCCGATATCTCCGACCGCCAGCACCATAGAAGATTGCTCGGCAATATGTTTTAAATCCTGAGCACAATGTTGCAGGGCTTGGGCTAAAGTTGAGGAAGAAGTGGTCTTTTTTAAATCCGTCAGCGGTGCTGCTAAACGATTCTTCGGGATTTCAGCCGAGGATGAACGTTGCCAGGAGCTGGCAATACTCTGTCCTAGCTGTTCTGCATGTAAGGGAGACAAACTGCTGTTTTGCCGAAGCTGATCAGTATTGTGCCTTTTTTCCATCAAATCTTGTTTTGTCATCATTCCTTATTCTCACAACAATTCATGATTTACATCCGCTGTAATCGTTATTTTTTTAAAATGGATGAAAATATCGTGAACATGCTAGCTCCAACCTTTTTCCAACCTTATACCAGTTATATTAATCAAATAAGGTGCAGAAGTACCTTATACCAAAGCTGTAGAAGCGGTTTTGCCATACGAAAATAAGCAAAGGAAATAAATATGCGTTACGTCGATCCTAATCAACCTGATTCAAAAGTTCATTTTAAAGCACAATACGAGAATTTTATTGGCGGCGAATGGGTCGCTCCGGTCAAAGGTGAATACTTTGACAACATCTCTCCGGTAGATGGCAAAGTCTTTACCAAGGTTCCGCGTTCTTCTGTAGAAGACATTGAATTGGCCCTGGATGCAGCGCACAAAGCCAAAGAACAATGGAACAGAGCATCGCCGACCACCCGCTCCAATATTCTGTTGAAAATTGCAGATCGTCTGGAACAAAATCTGGAACTGCTGGCAGTAGCAGAAACCTGGGATAACGGCAAACCGATCCGTGAAACGCTGGCTGCCGATATTCCGCTGGCTATTGACCATTTCCGTTATTTTGCCGGCTGTATTCGTGCGCAGGAAGGCGGCATTTCCGAAATTGATGAAGATACGATTGCTTATCATTTTCATGAGTCGTTGGGCGTCGTGGGTCAGATTATCCCGTGGAACTTTCCGATTCTGATGGCTGCCTGGAAACTGGCACCTGCCCTAGCTGCGGGCAACTGCATTGTGTTGAAACCTGCAGAACAGACTCCGGTCAGCATTCTGGTGCTGGCTGAACTGATTCAGGATATTTTGCCACCGGGTGTCCTGAATATCGTCAATGGTTATGGGGTTGAAGTCGGTCGCCCGCTAGCCACCAACCCACGCATTGCCAAGATTGCCTTTACCGGTTCTACCGCCGTCGGTCAGATGATCATGCAATATGCCACCGAAAATATTATTCCGGTGACGCTGGAACTGGGGGGTAAATCACCGAATCTGTTCTTTGCCGACATCATGGATCAGGAAGACGATTATCTGGACAAAGCGCTGGAAGGTTTTGCCATGTTTGCCCTGAACCAGGGTGAAATCTGCACCTGTCCATCGCGTGCGCTGATCCAGGAAAGTATTGCTGACGAATTTCTGGCGCGTGCCGTTGAACGGGTGAAACGGATTAAAACCGGGCATCCGCTGGATACTGACACCATGATTGGCGCGCAAGCCTCACAGGAACAGCAGGACAAGATTCTGGGCTGTATTGCCACTGGTCGTGAAGAAGGCGCACAGATCCTGACTGGTGGTGAAGCACGTCAGGAAGTGGGTCAAGGTTTCTATATTGAACCGACCATCTTTAAAGGCACCAATGACATGAAGACCTTCCAGGATGAAATCTTCGGGCCTGTATTGGCTGTGACCACCTTTAAAGACTTTGATGATGCGATCAAGATCGCCAACGATACGATTTACGGACTCGGTGCCGGGGTCTGGTCACGCTCAGCGCATATTTCCTACCGTGCTGGCCGTGCCATTCAGGCCGGTCGGGTCTGGACCAACTGTTATCACATCTACCCTGCGCATGCGGCTTTCGGTGGCTATAAAAAATCCGGCATTGGTCGTGAGAATCACAGAATGATGCTGGATCATTATCAACAAACCAAAAATCTGTTAGTGAGCTATTCGACCAAACCAGCCGGGTTCTTTTAAGAAGTGAAATACATTCAAAGCGAACTTCGGTTCGCTTTGAATGTATGGTAGCTAGCTTTCACAAAATATCAGCAACATCTTCAAGCTGCGGCCAATTCAAATAAAGTTTTTAGTCTATAAACACTTTTTTTAAAGGAAAGAGCATCACCTCAAATTTCTATTTGCAATAGTGTCATTTCAAGATAATTTCACTCTATAAAGATTTCGCCACATTCTCCAGCCATTGAGTGCCAGAAGAATAAAAATAAAATAAAGCACGGCGGTTAAATACAATGACTTATAGCTATACATGCCGACATAAATCACATCTAACACACACCATAATCCCCAGCTTTCAATATATTTTTTTGCCGCCCAATAACTTGCCACCAAGCTAAAAGAAGCCAACATGGAATCCAACCAAGGGAGTGATGCTGTGGTGAAATGAGCAAATAAGGCGCCAATCACCAGACCGGCGACAATACCCACAATCAGGCTATATACCCAGATTTTTTTATTCAAATAGCCAATCTGCACGGTGATAGCCTGGTCATGATTTTTCTTCGACCAGCTATACCAGCCATACAGTTGCATCAAGATAAATACGGCTTGTAATGCTGCGTCTGCAAATAAATTGACACGATAAAAAATAATCATATATAAAAATACAGCGACAATATTCACCAACCAGCAGACTTTATATTGTTTGGAGGTCAGCCAGACACCTAAAACGTTTAAAATGAACGCTGCAATTTCTATATTTTCCATAGCAATATAACCTGATTAAGCAGCCAATTTAGAAGTTCAGATTGAATGACAAGGTTGCTGTACGCGGCGAACCCAAGAATAAATAATCATCACCCAAAAATTCACCTGCATCACGCCAGTATTTCTTGTTGAACAGATTATAAATATTCAAGCGCAGCAATGCATCGGTCGTATTTAGCTTAAATTGATAAGCAGCGCCTAAATCAACCACACTATAACCTGCAACTTTCGCAGCACCCTCTTTGTTGGCATATTTGCTGGAACTGTATTGACCACCTGCCAGAACAGTGAAACCTGCAATGCTCGGTACGTTATAGCGAAGATGTGTTGCGAAACGAGCTTTTGGCACGTTTTGCGCCTGATGATTACCATATTCAACCGCTTCCACATTTTCTAAACGGGCTTTGGTCAAGGCTAAAGATGAAGTTAAGGCCAGATGGTCGGTTAATGCACCATTCAGTCCTAATTCCAGGCCCTGACTATGCTGTTCGCCTTCCGCAATAAAATAGCGAAGTCCTGAAATCGGCTTGCTATATTGATTGTCCTGACGTAAATCAAAAACGGCTGCAGTCAACAGGAAATCATGGATCTGTTGTTTGAAACCAATTTCATATTGCTCTGAATAGATCGGTGCTAGAGTTTCAGCCGCATTCTCTGCAAACCAAGGCGCTGTTTTTCCATCTGACAGGCCTTTAGCATACGAGGCATAGACGGTAGTCGATTCCAAGGGGCTATAGCTGATCGCAAATTGCGGTAAAAATTTGCCTAAATCAGTATCGCGGACTTTTACCCGATCTGCATCATATGCTTGTTCATCAAGCTCGATCCATTTTCCGCCAATCAAAGTGGTCCAATGTTCATTCCATTCAATACGGTCTAATGCTGTAAATGCAGTTTGTTTACTTTTAAGTGCTTGATATTTTGGTCCAGCATTCGCTGTTACTGGGGAAAAATCTATGGTTTCTGTATAAATATTACCTACACCAATCCATTCATTGACACCAGCAAAACGATCTCGCGATTTATTGGTTTGTGTAATATCAAAATTTAGATAATGTTGCGCCCAATTGGTATCAATCACCCCATCTAGTTTGACTTTAAATTGGTTGGTTTTAAAGGTTTCATCTGGATTACGAAAATCATAAATATCGTAATGACCATTCGCATCAAAGGTGTTGCCCAAGCCACTATATTCACATAACGTGGCATAACATCCCCAAGCAAATGTCGAATAATCATCAACCTTGGATTTACTGTGGGCTGCGACGAGTCCCAAGTTCCAGTCATCATTCA
This sequence comes from Acinetobacter sp. WY4, assembly GCF_018438165.1. GTDB lineage: Bacteria > Pseudomonadota > Gammaproteobacteria > Pseudomonadales > Moraxellaceae > Acinetobacter. The sequence goes on from NZ_CP053948.1 coordinate 86,639, forward strand.
ATGCATAGCTATATTTTAAACTGCTATTCAGACTATCGATCGTGACCGGTTTGCCCCAAGTCTGATAACCCAGCAATCGGTCCCATTTCACATTTTCTGGGACTTTACCATCCAGTAATTGATAACCTGGCACTGATTTTTGTTCGGAACGCTGTGCTTCAAGATCAAATTCTAATTTGGATTGCTCAGATGTTTTCCAATCTAAGGTCAATGCCGCTAGATAGCGTTCACCATCGACATGATCGACATAAGACTCCATCTGTTCATTCACCAGATTGATGCGATATCCGAATTGTTGCTCATCACCCCAAAAACCACCGAGATCAGTTGACACTGAAAACTGGCCGTGTTGATCGGCCGAGAATGTCAGTGCCTGAATATCTTTCGGTCGCTTGGTGACATAATTCACAACCCCACCCGGGGTCGACATCCCACTTTGAATCGCGGACATGCCTTTTAAAATTTCCACACGTTCTTTATTTTCAAGTGCGACGTTTTGTTCACCACGAATCACATTGCCATTAATGAGGTAGCTAGATGCCAAATCCAGTGCAAAGCCACGCGAGACAAAGTTTGGATAATAGCCAATTGCAGCATAGCCCTCACCGATGGCTGCATCATTTTTTATAACATCGCTCAGCACACGAGCATGTTGTTCAGCAATGAGATCAGCAGTCAAAATAGAGACCGATGCAGGTATTTTTTGCAGACTGTCCGTAGCAAATCCCTCAACATTCACTTTAGCACTCGAGTAAGGAATGCTTTGATCGGCTGTGATAACAATCGTGTCAAGCTTTTGAACATCGTCTTCAGCATAAGTCAGCGGGACTAAACACAGCTGCGACAGAATGATCATATTTAAAGATTGGATTAATACATTCTGTTTGAGTTGACGAGTGTTCATACGAAACCTTATGTCTGTGAAGTGGGTGATGATGCTGGGTTTAGAGAGAGCATTGAGAAGATTGCAATTCATCTTGAATGAGCCGGGTTAAGGTCTGGGTAAATTGTTGACCTTGTTCGCCAAAGAACCAGTCCACATGACCGATAATCCAGTCGTAATAAGCCGCATCTGCATGTTGCTGGTTTTGAGTAATCCCAACAAAATATTCAAGCTCTGAAAAAGCGAAATCCAAATGCACGATTTTCAGTAGCTCTGGCAAAACACTAAAATCTTCTTGTGGATGTGCTTCGGAAAAATAAGCGTGTAGAAAGGCGGTTAAACCGGCCTCATCAATCTGAATATGTGGGTTCTGCTCTAATTCCAACCAATCAATGAAATTACGTTCAATCGTCACTGCCAGATCATAAAGTGCCGAGTTTCGGTCAGATAAACCAAAATCAATCACGGCAGTAATCTCAGCTTTGGCATCTGGCGATGACCAAAACAGATTAGAAGCGTGTAAATCGTTATGGGTCCAAATTCTGCTTGCCTGTTGCAATACAGGCTGAATACGCTGGTGAACCTGTAAGATTTGATCTAAAAAGTAAGGATCCAAATTTTTATCGGCAAAATAACGGCTTAATTCTGGACTGTTTGCAATGCGCCGTTGAATGGCTGTAACGATATTTTCACTGTCTAAAAGTTGCTGATTGGAAACCAAATAAGATGCTGATCTGCCTTGCTGCTCAGGAAAATCCTGCATCGCCAGATGTAGTCTGGCCAGTAAAGCCCCTGCCTTGGCGGCATGTTCAGCATAGAAAAAAGGTTTCCAGGATTGCTGATCTGCATACAGATCTAAACCGGCTGCTTTTGCATAGACTTCATAGGTCCAGTCACCCAGCTCTAAAGCAGTCAGATCTTGATTTGACCTAATCAATGCTGCAACAGGAATTTCTTTGCTGGCTAAATGCTGAAGAACGGCATGCTCCTGTAAAATATCGTGGGCACGACGAAATGAACAATGACTGCGCTTGATCAAATACTGATGCGCGACTGCTTCATCCCTGCTCACAAAATCCTGCTCCACCTTGACCAGCGCCGCAGATGAAAATGGCCGGGGACTACACCACAAAATCTGAATATGACCTTGTAAACAGGAATAATGCTGCTGCAGACTTTGTAATTCTGGATCAGAAATATGTGCCCAGTCTTTATTTTCCCAGGCATTGCCCATACCATGACCTAAATCATCAGTCATTGTGGTCATTATCAATATTCCTGAGCCAGATCATTATGTAATAATGGAAAATCATTGTTTAGGCGAACATGCAAACAGTATTTTTAAATACATTTAATATTGAAGACACGCCCTAAAATTAAGTGGTACATACCAGTATTAAATTGGAGGCAAGTTTAGCCTTATAAATATAAAAATAAAATAGATCTCTCGCATAAATCAAAAAATGATCTTCTTTTTGGTTAATATTCGAACTCCAGATTTCTTAGCATTCGCGCATAATCTGCGGATGAAATACATCAATTCAAACAAGCTTTCTGATCCTCAGTTCAAGCTATAACATAGTTTTGAAATGCACCGTAATTCATTTTCATGACTTCACTAAGTAGTTCTTTAAATCCATGTTCCTCAGCAGCAAATTCTACCAGTGATTCATTGTTCAGATCAGTAACACATGCCATGGTCGAAATGACCTGTACACTATGAGCTTTGAATTCGCCCAGGTATATTTTGTTGAATTACGTTTTTTTTATTAAGATATTTAAGGGAAAATTCTTACGGAAAAAATGTTTTTTATCACTGAACCATATACAAGTAGCTAAATTATCCTGCAATTTTTCAACCATCATTGGATGACTACCGTAAACTAGGTAAACAATATCACCAATATAGATATTATTCATCTTTAGTCAGCCAAGTATAAGATCAAAATTCTGAAACTTCTGATAAATAAATTAATGCCATCAATTGAGGACTTTTTTTAAACTGAGAAAGCGTTTATAAAGTCCAATTAAGTCCTTGTCCCATTTCATAAATAATGAGTATTAATGCAATTACCATTAGTAAAATCACAATGGCTTCGACCTTAGTGAGCATCTTAAATTCTCCACCTTTTATCTTTTATATAATAAACAAAGTGAACAATAAATAACAATAAGGTTACAAAAAAATTACTAGATGTTACAAAAACAGGGCTGGTAAAGAAAAATCTCTCAGAGGAGGTGCTAATTCTTTTCAAACTTAACCTTATGTACTGGGCGATGTCCTGTATAAGACTCATGACATACTGCGATTAATCAACACCCCCTTCTTCTTCTAAACTTAATAAGAAAGTATGGACACCCTGCATGTCATTTAACTCAATATTATTGCCGATCCATTTCATCGTAGTTGGTTTCATATTGTTTATGTCTTCTTGGATTTTATTGTAGGGGGGATTACCGCAGTTGACCATTGCTATGCTCTTTTTATAATTTGCCATTAAATTATCTTCCCTATAAAAGATTTTCAAGAAAATCGGTCTGTATTTGGCCAGTCAACGCTACAAAAAAAACTCATCCGATAAGTATTCTTACATAAACCCGAGGTTCTATAACTTGGATCCTGAATATCTTACATATGCAGACATAGCTCATACATCGGAATTTAAACTTACCCTCTACACTGAAATTAAGTTTTAGAAACGCAGAGGAAATTCAGATGGAAAAGTATTCAAAGATTCTAATCCTGAGCTTATTTGGATTTACTGGAACAGTAGCTATTGCAGATGAATCCATCCCAATAGAAGCAACTGCCGCCGCCGAAGCGCAACAGGTTGCTTTAGATTATGGAAATGAGAAAGACAAAAAATCTGAATCATCTGAAAGCCCTTAATTAAAGTGATGCCGGTCAGTTAAGAAATTGACTGGCATTTTCTTGGGTATTTCCGTGGTGTTCCTTTCACAACTCGTGGGCAACTCCTCACTCCCCTCTCAGGCAAAACATATCTCTTAGATTTTTCCAGTAAACTTTCTAAATGTTTAGGTAAATTACCTGCGGAGTCTAAAGAGTCGAATCTTAATATATTCAGAATGCCAATAGATGCAATATGAAAGCTGATTCTCAAAGGACTGACTTTTGCACGTTGAGCCATATGTTTCATTTGTCTTCTTAGAATATTGTAGGCAATAAAGCCCCCCATAATTATTGACAAACTAAATCAGGTTGCTTGTTCCTCAAATGCTTGCCCTCCTGTAAATCACTTTTGATTTCTGGGTAACGCATTTCTATTTCCCAGCGCTGAGCATAAAGCTTCGCCAAGCCTATCAGTGGCTATGTCTTTGGGTTCATTAATAAAGTGATATAACGTCTAATTTTCCCTTCCTGCTCAACTTCAATCAAACGCACTTCCCAATACCCCCTAATGTTGGATTAAGTTTCTTGGCATTTGCTGATATTGGCATCCTGATATGAAAGTCATGCTGAGAATTACGCTTGATTTAGAATTGTTCAAACACAATTTAAACCAGATCCCTTCAGGAACCTTTGTTCTTACAGATAGAGGTTATCAAAGGATTTATACTTTGTATCCCAATACCCTGTTGCCATTAGAGGCCAAAAGCCGCTGTAAACTGGATCCTGAACTAAAAATCTATAATCAGGAAATCAATAAAGAAGAATAGAAATTAAGTATGTATTTGGCAGTCTAAAAACTTTCAAAATGCTTTCAGAACGTTATCGCAATAGAGCTAAAAGCCCCCCCTTTTGAGATTCAATCTAGTTGCTGGAATTTATAATTTGCAACTGAGTAAGGATGATTTATGAAGGAGGTCTAATCTAAGAAAATAAAAAAAATCCTAAAACCATTTAACTTCTTAGGATTTGAATGGGCAGGATATAAATATAAGCTTATGCTTGAATATCTAAGGTCATTTCAATTTTGTCCTGTGACCAGATTTCGATGTCATATTCAATCACTAGATCATCTGATTTTGAAATACGTTCAATATAAGTGGCGGTTTGACTTAAAGGAATACCTAAGTGCTGGCTCTCAAAATGAGACACACCGGTAATTTTAATTTTTAACTGACTACTCGTGTAATTATAATGAAAGTGATTTTTAATGACATCTTGTACCGAAGTAATCACATCATAATTCAGCACATCTGGAAACAGCGCAACAGGTAAATAATTATATTCTAGAAGTACAGGTACATCATCAGCATAACGTAAACGGATAATTTCAATAAAGCCCAATTTACGATTTTCTTCGCTAAAAAGATTACTGTGATCGAATAGCTCCAGCTGTCGGGTCGAGATCAGTTCAGTTCTGGCATTAAAACCCTGTGCCTTCATATAAGAACGAAAATTTTCAATTGAGTTTGGATAATATTGAATTTTTTTATTACTCACGAACCAGCCGAGATTTTGCCGTTTGAAAATTTTATCTTCGGCACGAAGCTGTTCATAGGCCTTACGCACTGTTTCCCTTGAACAGTCAAACTTTAATGCCAAGTACCGTTCGGATGGAATTATTTGATTAGAACTGTAATTTTTCAATTCAGCCTCAATCAAATCTCTGATTTCCATATACTTCATTCAGTGAATCCAGTGAGTGCTCATAAGTGATAAAGATAGTACTAAATTAAAGAACAGAGGAAAATTGAAAACAAGGTACAGATCAGTAAAAAGATGCATTCCCTTGTTTTAATGAGAATGTTTAGCAGCATGATTGATACGTGATTCTGAGAGAATATCGTTGTCCACTCATAATGTTCTCATTTATGCAAAAAGAATAGACTAAATTTGTCTAGGAGAGTGGTGACAGTCTAATCTAATTAAAAGGCATCTACAAAATCGGCGGCTATTCGTAATAGTCGACTGAGAAAATCACGTACCTTGATTCTAGACATTATTGTCCACCTCTACTAACACATTTCCTGACACAGTCCCTATCTATACATTTGAATGCCTTTGACTATTAAAGATTATCTTTAATAAAATGAGCTTTATAGGGCAATATACTAAGATCTCCAGACTGTTGAATCCGGCAAGCGCACTGAGTGCGGTTCCGTAACGTGACACTGGGTAACGTCTTGGACTGCTGTATGTAGACAAAAATGAAAGCTGCGGTTTAAAGCTGGCGTCCTTCAAAATTTATCTCATTTTATAACTTATGTCTGGATTTTCAGGTAATTATATCGCACCAAAAAAAACATCTATTCACTAACGATCACTTAGGCTATTCATTATAAAAAAACAACCATACATCATTGATATATGTCCATTTATTTATAATTTTTTCATGGACATAAGTTAATTAGTTAATTTTTTAGGTCCCATATATCATCTAAGCGGAATCAATTAAAACCTGTTATAAATCAGTGTAACATTGAAATTTATAGAAATAATATTTAAAACCGTTTTTTATTTTGAATTAAGGTGTCATCAATTAGCTTGAGAAAATCTTACCGGTCCTCATAATTTTTTCATGACTAAACGCTATGCATTAAAAGATGATCAGTGGGAACAGATTAAAGATCTGTTACATGGACGAATGGGTACTGTTGGAGTAACGGCCAAAGATAACCGACTATTTGTTGAAGCGGTATCGTTCAGGTATCCCGTGGCGAGACTTAATCGAGCGCTTTGGTGATTTTAGAGTAGTGCATACTCGTTTTAGTCTTTGGGCTAAAACAGGTGTGTGGCAGAGAGTCTTTGAAGTGCTGTCACATGACCTTGACAATGAATATGTCATGTTAGACTCCACCCCATTGTACGTGCTTACTAACACAGCGCTGGGGGAAAATCAGGCGACTAGGCGCAGTAAAGGGGGCTTAAGCACCAAAATTCATGCCCGTACTGATGCTTTAGGCAACCCGACAGGATTTTATCTCACGGATGGGCAGGTCCATGACTTAAACGGTTCAGATGTGTTGCTGGACTTATCGTTGAGCCAGACCTGATTTATGGATAAAGCCTACAACTCTAGGGATCGGGTCATTGATCCAATTTTAGAGGCGAAGGGTCAAGTTGTGATGCCAGCGAAAAGTAATTCTATTGATCAGCGTGATTATGATTGACATATCTACAAGGCAAGACATCTGATCGAGAATTTTTTTTCCAAGCTCAAACAATATCGTGCTATTGCCATACGCTATGATAAATTGGCTCAAAACTTCTTATCAGCGATCTTTATGGCTTAATTGATAACACGCCCTAATTTGAGATTGTCAAAAAAAGTGTAGCAACTTGCTACACTTTTTCACTTTTCTTAATAAGCTGTTTTAAAAAATCTTCTAGTTGTAAGAGACTAGCTTCGTCAATTTCCGAGATATTCAGAGAAACCTTAAGCTGTTTTTGATTGAGTTTGATATTCCCCGCAATCTTACCTGCATATTCAATTTTTCTAACCACAGATGTTGTGGTCAGTTTTTCTGGATCCTGACTCAATATTTTTTCAGCATAGGCAGTAACTTTACTTTGCTCTAGTTTTTTGTCTTTTACTTTTTCCCAAGCCCCTAGTAAAGCCTTTTCGGCCTCAGAAAGTTGCTCTATATGATCCGACAGAAATTTTTTGAATGCAGTTGCAGCAGTACGACCTAGTAGGCCTGGTTCCACATCAAGGTCATTTAAAATTACTTGAGGCAGTTTTTCGTATGCTAAATACTTGTACATATCTTCGCGATTTAAACCCAGTGAATTGGCTAAACGTTGCTTGTTTTTCTTTAACTTCTCATCAAGTGAGTTCAGGCCAATAAAAATTTCATAATCTGTCAGGTCCTGACGCTTTAAATTCTCTGCTAAGGTTAACAAAGATGCTTCTACATTATTCGCATCAATGATAATCGCTTCAATCACAGACTTGCCGAGTAAATGGTGCGCCCGTAAGCGCCGCTCGCCTGCAATGAGTTCATATTTCAGATTATCAAGTTTACGCACTGTAATGGGCTGCAACAGACCGACTTCATTAATGGAATCCGCCAGTTCTTTTAATTGTGACTCTTCAAATAATTTACGCGGCTGGTTTGGACTGCGGCTAATATCCTCAATAGGAACATTACGTCTAAACTCTTTCAGCTCTCTAATATTGTCTTTCTGTGCTTGCTGATGTTTTTCTGTATTCTGTTTCAGTTTCTGAGCTAAAAGCTCTTTGGTGCTTGCCATAATACTCTCAGGTTTAAACTTTAGCTACAATTTCATTGGCAAGGCTTTCAAAAGCCTTACGTACTTTTGAATTTTTTTCTACATTCAAAAGTGATTGTTGCAGAATCGCTGCTTGATTAACTTTAGTACTTTGAGGAATGGTGGTCTCTAAAAGTTTTCCTACCTGTTTTAAGGCTTCATTCCGAATCAGCTTACAGACATTCTGACGTTCATCATGCTTAATTAGTAAAGCGCCTAAAAGCTCTAAATCTGGATTAATACGTTTGATCTTTTCAAGATGATTTAAAAGATCTGTTACCCCATACAATCCATATTGTGATCCGGATTCGATAGGAATAATGACATGTGTTGAAGATGCCAGGGCATTGCTGGTTAATAATTTAAGACTAGGTGGACAGTCGATCAATATAAAATCATAAAGATCTTTTAACAGTTCTAACTTGATATTTAACTCTTCAGAAGGACGGGGAGCTTCTTCTTTTAGTTGGTCTTCAGTTTTTCCTAAATTCAAGGAACCATAAATTAATGATACTTTTTCAAAGTTCGTTTCTTCTTGTAATGCATCTGCCAACAACGAAATATCGCCCACTAGTAATTCTGCTGTAGTCACAACAATTTCGCTTGGATGTTGGATCCCAATGTGTAAACTTGCGTTTGCTTGAGGATCTAAATCAATGACTAAAACCTTGTTGCCCAGATTGGCAAGTTCTGAGGCTAGGTGCACAACAGTCGTTGTTTTGCCACATCCGCCTTTATGATTAGCAACAGTAATAATTTTTGCAGACATGCGTGTCAGATGCTTCCGTATTTGAATGTTTAGTAATATAAATAACTTTCACTCATCTTACTATAGTTTTAAAATTTATAAATCCTATTTGTTCAGATGTAAAACAGCTTAAAAATAAATCTTTAACTAAGCTAGCTTAATTAATAATTAGAATAATTAGTTATTTAGCTAATTAATAATTAAGAGTGTATTTTTATTTTATAAAACAAATGCTTAGAGTTTTAAAGGTGGAAGGTTTGTCACTCTAAAGTGGAAGGTCTGTCACTCTAAAGTGGAAGGTCTGTCACTCTAAAGTGGAAGGTCTGTCACTCTAAAGTGGAAGGTTTGTCACTCTAAAGTGGAAGGTCTGTCACTAGGGTGGAAGGTTTGTCACTGCTATTTTTTAAACCGCTATTTTTATTTAAAAATAATTTAAAAAACAATTATTTAATATGTTAATAAAGTCTCATAACTAAGCCTTAAAGGTGGAATGATTGTCACTGTATATTTTTAACCTGTGGATAATCTGTTTTTATTGGATATTTCCTGATGATTATATGTGCAGTTATACCTTTCGAATCTAACTGAAAGGTGGAAGCCTTGTCACATCAGGGTTTCTATTTAATTTAACCTATCTGAATGTGGGTGAAAAAATAAAAATAGTCATTCTAAACTGTAATTTCGGGGGCTAAAGGTGGAAGGTATGTCACTGTAGGGTGGAAATATTGTATTTAATTCCACTTTAAAGGCAAAAAACCGGATAATAACGCTTTTTTTTGATGACGGACCTTCCACTTTTAGAATCTTGTGGTGAAAGTCTTGAAAGTTTTTCCACTTTTGTATATAAAAACTAAGTCAAATTATAAATATCACGGTTATGACAGAATCTGAACCATTGCAAGAAGAAACGAATTATATTCCCTACTGTATAGGCAACATTCGCCATAATGGCGTTGTCAGTACCAGTAACCGATTAATTCGCCCAATCGAGTTGTCATCCAATGAATATAAGGCACTTCTATATGCAATGGCGGTTGCGAATTATAGTGAGAAAAATAAGGTAAATAGTGAAATTACCGAACAAACTTATATTTATTTGTATAAGGATGATTTGGCAGATTTACTAGGATTAAATAAACGTAATTCAATTAATGTTGCAATAGATCGGATCTATAAAGAGCTTTCATCCCGAGTAGCTCATTTTATTATTGAGGAGCCTGCTGATAATGGTAAGAGAAAGACTAAAAAAGTACATTCTGTCGTTCCCATTATCCGTGAGTTAAGATGGGAAGATGACTCTAAAAATGCAATTCAGATTCGTTTTACCAGTGAGGTGTTGCCGTATTTCACTCAACTGGCTGGGGGTAATTTTACTACCTATCAGCTAAAACATCTTTTTGCCCTAGATTCTGTTGCCAGTATGAGTCTTTATACTTATTTCATTAAAAACGAATTTAAGTACGCCAATCAAAAGAGTTATGAAGTGCCATTACTTTTAGAAAACTTGAAAGCACTGATTGATATTAATGAAACCAAATATGATCGCTGGGTAGATTTTAGACGCTATGTATTAGACAAAATAGTGGCAGAAATTAACGAAAATACAGATCTACAATTAGAGTATGAAACCGTTAAGAAAGGCCGTCCAATTGTAGGTGTGAATTTTAAACTGCATCATCGGATTGCTGATAAGGCACTGGATGAAATTGCAGTGATCGAAAAAATCTATCTTGATGTTCCATTTGAAGACAATGCATCCGTAAAAGAATTAGGGGCTAAATTCGATACGAATGTACGTTCTTGGTATATTTTTAATAATGATGAAAATTATCAGCAGTTCAAGAAGTGGTTTAAAAAAGTAGGATGCCTCACTGACTCTCAAGCAAATATTGTCATTAATGACACTTTATTCCAAATGGATTTTGCTGAAATTGGTATGGGGCTGAATGACTTTAAACGAAATATGAAGCATAAACTTAAAAACAATCCGGAATTCGTTCAAAGTATTCGTGAAAGACTGAATGATATTTTTGGTAAAGAGCTGATCTAGCGAAAAGTGTAGCAACTTGCTACACTTTTTTAGATATATGTTCGTAAAGAATACAAGTGGTAAGGACCCTAGGATAAAAACGACTCTGTTGCATAAAGGCTTTAGAGATAGATCTTCCCTAAGTTATACAAATTCAAGTGACAACTTGGGTATGAGGTCTGCCTAATTTCTTAAATCTATTCAAAACGTAAGCGTTCGCTGAACACACCTTATGAACTCATCCTATAAGCCTTAATTTAGTCCCTACTTAAAAACAAGTGGGGATTAAATTTATGACTACAAATAACCAGACATCCATCACATCTCTTGAGAAAAAATGAAGAACATGCAGTGCTGAATTTAAACAGCAGATCGTTCAGGCTTGTAAAGCACCGGACGTTTCAATTGCTTCAGTCGCTTTGCAACATGGATTGAATACAAATTAATGTGGTTCCGTTAATTAGACCACTCAATTTAGTTTTATAAGTGATAAATCCGCTCTAAATATTTAAATTATGCTGCCATTACATTTTAGTAAATGTTGATCATAAAATTCATTTGGTGTTGCCTTATTCAAACTTGAATGAGGACGTATCATGTTATAAAAATCCAAATATTCAGCAATTGATTGTTTCGCTTGTTTAACCGTATCGTAAGCCTTCAAATAGACTTCCTCATGCTTCACGCTACGCCATAACCGCTCAATCATCACATTATCTATCCACCGTCCTTTCCCATCCATACTGATACAGATATTTCGCAATTTTAACTCATTCAAAAATGCCTCGCTTGTGAATTGACTGCCTTGGTCTGTATTAAACACCTCTGGACAACCATATTTCGCAATTGCTTCTTGCAACGCATCTATGCAAAAGTCTGTTTCCATACTGATCGATACACGATGAGCCAGTACTTTATGACTATGCCAATCTATAATTGCACACAGATAGACAAAGCCTTTAGCCATAGGAATGTACGTGATATCTGTACACCAGACTTGATTAGAGTGATCTATGAGCATGTTTTTCAACAGATATGGGAAAATACGGTGTGCAAGATTAGGCTTACTGGTATTGGGTTTGGGATACAAGGCATGTATTCCCATCAAGCGCATTAAACGTCGGACTTTACGCCGACCTATTTGATGTCCTTGACGCTGTAGCATATCTCGTATCATTCGACTGCCCATAAATGGGTAGTCGAGATGAATTTCATCGATCAGACGCATCCAACTCAAATCAGTTGATGAAATCTCTTTGGGCTTGTAATACAACGTACTGCGATTGATTTGAATCAATTGCGATTGTTGTCTTACCGAAAGTTGATGGGTCTTATCGATCATTTTTTGCCGCTCAGCTGCCCTATTTTTCTGAGTGCACCTTCTAAAAGATTAATTTGCAATGCCTGATGTCATATCTTGGCATGTAGAGCTTTGAGGTCAATCTCAGGTTCTTGTTGTGCTGTTGGTCGTGAAAAATACTGATTGATTGCTCAAGCAGTTGATTTTCCCAATCAATTATTTGGTTTTGATGTAAATCGAATTGAGTAGAAAGTTCAGCGAGTGTGTGGTCGCCTTTTAATTGCTGCGAGAGCAACTTTAACTTTAAAATCTGCTGAATGATTACGACGTTTTCTTCGTGTCATGCTTGACTCCAAAAACAAGCATTTCCCATGCTTATTGGGGAGTAGATTATCACTTATAGGCATGGTCTAAAATCCTAGACCCACATCACAGGTATTTGGACCACAGGCTGAGCTCGAAGGCCCGATAGGACAGCAACAACATACAATCCACGTAAAAAATCACAAAATCTTCATCTTCGTTTTATTAAGATGAGTCTGGTCAACTTGATCTGACCCAGATACAGAGAGATAGCGTTAAATTTTATCGCTCAATTTTTATTTTAAAAATGAAAGTAAGCAGAGGTATGTGGTGCGTAAAGTAATTGAATATGCGGGAGCAGATCTGTCAAGGATCATTGAAATGGCCTGGGAAGATCGCACCCCATTTGAAGCCATCCAGCGTGAGTTTGGCTTAAATGAAACTGCAGTGATTCGCTTGATGCGGAAAAATATGAAAGCATCGAGTTTTAAAATGTGGCGTGAACGAGTCACCGGCCGAAAAACTAAACATCTGCAACTGCGTTCACCCGATGTGATACGGGCCTATTGTTCACGGCAATACAAGCGTTTCTAAGCGTTTGATTTTGACCGCCGTCTAGACTCACGTTTACATCGTTCAGAACAGTATCTGACTTCCTCCCAGCAGCGTTGCCATTTCTTGCGCCAAGTAAAAGGGCGCAAGCAGTGAATACAGGTTTTTTCAGGGAGATGCTGTTTTTTCATGGTTTATAACTCATCGATCTGGCTAAGAAGCTGTTGGGCATGGCTGATGATCTGCGGCCGATCTTGAAGTTTATCTAGCTGGCGATAGATCATGCCCATACGTGGATGATTACGGAATGTCGCTTCATACCGGATCATGAAATACCAGTACAGGCTATTGAATGGACAGCTGTCCGGCTCGGTGCGGGTTTTGACACTGTAGCTACAGTGCTTGCAGTAATCCGACATCTTATGGATGTAATTGCCCGAAGCGGCATAAGGCTTGCTAGCCATCAAGCCGCCATCGGCATGCATCACCATGCCCAACGTATTCGGCAATTCTACCCATGCATAGGCATCGGCATACACCGCCAAGTACCATTCACTGATCTGATGGGGATCAACACCGCTCAATAAGGCAAAATTGCCAGTCACCATCAGACGCTGGATATGATGTGCATAGGCATGCTGAAAGGTATTGCGGAAACACTGCGTCATACAGTTCATCCGTGTACGGCCGGTCCAGTAAAATTGCGGCAGCGGTGCTGAGTGCTGCAGCACGTTGCGGCTGGCGTATTCGGGCATGTTCAGCCAGTAAATCCCGCGGACATATTCGCGCCAGCCCAGAATCTGCCGAATAAACCCTTCCACGGCATTCAGTGGCGCATGACCAGCATGGTAAGCCGCTTCTGCGGCATCACAGACTTCTCGGGGCAGCAATAGGCCGCAGTTCAGATAAGGCGAGAGCAGGCTGTGAAACAGCGTGTCTGCACCCTGAACCATGGCATCCTGATAATCGCCAAAGTGCGGCAAACTGTGGTCAATAAAATGCTGCAGCGCGCGCAGCGCATCATTGCGCGTGGTGGCCCAGCGGAAACTTGCAAGGTTTCCGGGATGCCGGGAAAATTCACGTTTAACCAGTTGCAGTACATCCAGATCAATCTGATCGTGCTCAAAGCAGAGGGGTTCAGGCAAAGGGGGATTACCTGACCAGGCCTTACGGTTGGCACTGTCATAGTTCCATTGCTGTCCTACGGGCTGCTGTCCCTGCATCAAATAGCCGGTCTGCCTGCGCATTTCCCGGTAAAAATATTCCATGCGCAACGTCTGATAGCGGCTGGCCCAGTGCCGGAACTGCTCCGGGCTACAGAAAAAACGCTCGTCATCCAGACACTGGACTGGCACTTGCAGCTGCTGGCTCCAGTGCTGTTCAATCTGCTGCTGCAGGCGGTATTCCCCGCAGTGAGTCATCACCAGTTCTGTGACGGGGAACAGCTGTCGCTGTGCCTGTACGAAATCCAGCAGGCTGCGAATCGGACTGCCGGATTGAAAGGTGTGGTAACGTACACGCCAGCCCTGAGCTTTAAGCGCTTTGGCAAAATGCCGCATCGCGCTAAAAATCAGGGCAATTTTCTGCTGATGATAAGCGACATAAGTGGCTTCCTCAACAACTTCGGCCATCAGGATCACGTCCCGGGTACGGTCCAGCGATTTAAACGTAGCAAGCTGATGATGTAGCTGGTCACCCAGAATTAAACCGAAACGCATAGCCATTCCAGACCCGATGAAAGATAGCCTAGTGTAAAGCCAGCCAGTTCAATTTTTTGTGAAAATAAAGATCAGCCCGCATGTTCAGTCAATTCAGCTCGACCAGATGATCTGCTGACATTGCACAGAAATCATAATTGCTACAATAACAGACTGTTCATCTCTATAATGCTACAGCCAGTTGATGAAACTCGCTTCGCATTATTCCTCAAGGCATAATTGGTGTGAAAATTATGTTATTTTAATCAAAAAGATACAAATTATTATGGTTGTAATTCAGGCAGCGTGCGCCTAGTATGTTCCATGAAGTTACTCCATGTAAGCTTCCTTAGTTTTGTCCCATACACCCCTCTGTATGGGATTTTTTTTAATCCGGGGATTGTCATGAGCATGCATTCAAAAGCGTATATTTTTAGACAGCAGCAATTGCTGGTGGATGATCATTTCCAGTTGCCGCAGGTGGAAAGACTGCAGCACGACCTGAACCTGTCGGAAAATGGCCAGGTCATTGCACGCGATCTAAAAGAAGATGAAATAGTGCCCGAAGGTTATCAACTGGTCCCGATCCGGCAACTGGTACAGGTCTGGAGCAGGCCGCAGTTTGAACAGGCCAGCCGTGCGGTACAGTTACTGGAATGGCGCCGTAATCACCGCTTTTGCAGTAAATGCGGCCATGCTACCCAGCAGCACGCCAGCCAGTATGCCATGGTCTGTCCATCCTGTGGCTATAACCAGTATCCGCGGGTGAATCCTTGCGTGATTACCATCATCACCCGGGGTACAGATGAAATTCTGCTGGCGAAAAATGCCCGCAATAAAACCCAGATGTACAGCCTGATTGCTGGATTTGTTGAAGTCGGCGAAACCTTGGAGGAGGCAGTACGCCGTGAGACGCAGGAAGAAGTCGGGCTGCAGATCAAGAATATTCAATATCTGGCCAGCCAGCCGTGGCCGTTTCCCAGCAACCTGATGATGGCCTTCAGGGCAGAGTATCACTCGGGTGAGATTCAGATTCAGGAAGATGAACTGAGCGACGCGCAATTTTTCAAGTTTGATCAGTTACCTGAGATTCCCTTCAAGGGCAGTATCGCTTATGCCATGATTCAGCATGTGATGCATGGTACCCCTGTGGCAGATGACAGCAAAGAATGGCTTTAACCCGGAAAACAGCCTAGAGCTTTTTTGGCAGCAGGCCTGCTAAATCACATCATTTTGTCTTCACGCTTTGTTCACATCCACCTGGGTTATCTTAGTCCTGAAATCATTTAAGGCTTAAAAATGAATATTCTATTCAAGTCAGTTTTTGCGGTTACGGCACTGACCCTCATGAGCTTAAGCATGCTGACTCGAGCGGAAACAGTTGCGCCTCAGGCAGTCGATCAGGTGGATATCCAACAGTATGCAGGCAAGTGGTATGAAATTGCGCATTTACCGATGTATTTTCAGCGTAAATGTGTGTCGGATATTTCGGCACAATACACTGTCAAGGCCGATCGGACCATACGTGTCCTAAATAGCTGCCGGATTGAAAATGGTGAAATGATCAGCTCTGAAGGGGTCGCCTATCCGCAAAATCAGGGCAATAGCAAACTCAAGGTCAGCTTTTTGCCGCCAGGTTTAAGGTGGATCCCCTTCACCAAAGGTCATTACTGGATATTAAGAGTGGATCCGGAATATAAAGTCGCACTGGTCGGTGGACCGAGTAATAAATACCTGTGGATTTTATCGCGTGAACCGCAACTGGACGAAGCAACCTATCAGTCCTATCTGGAGACTGCGAAACACTATGGTTACGACATCACAAAGTTAATCAAATTGCCCCATTAATCTGCTACCCTTTTGCCGAACTGCCAAATCTCTCTACAGTTCGGCTTTTTTTTCACTTCACATAAAATTCATATCTGACTGATTACACTCATCAAATGAAATAAAGACAGTTGCTTGAAATAGGATGAGTCCATGTTGAAAAGTCTGATGCAATGGATAGATAGCTGGTCTATATCGACACCAACCGAAACACTGACTGCTGAAAATAGCAAGATTCGGTGGATCCGTATTTTGCCCTTTATTCTGCTGCATCTGGCCTGTTTCGCTGTGTTCTGGGTCGGGGTATCCTGGTTTGCGCTTGGTTTTATGCTCGCGTTCTACTTGATCCGCATGTTTTCCATCACGGCTTTTTTTCATCGCTATCTGTCGCATAAAACTTTTCAGACCTCCCGCCCGGTACAGTTCCTGTTTGTGCTGATTGGCACCATGAGTGCACAGCGTGGTCCGCTATGGTGGGCGGCGCATCACCGTTATCACCACCGCTATACCGATACCTTGCAAGATCCGCATTCCTCCACGCATGGTTTTTGGTACAGCCATGTTGGCTGGTTTCTGAATGAATATAATTTTGCTACGCGTAAAGAAGTGATCAAGGACTGGCTGAAATATCCGGAACTTATCTGGCTAGATCGTTTCAGTTTAATTGTGGTACTGCTGACCGCGGGTGGAATTTATGCACTCGGGTACTGGCTGGCCATCACCTGGCCGCAACTCGGTACGTCCGGCCTGCAATTGCTGGTCTGGGGCTTTGTCGTGTCTACCGTGTTACTGATCCATGCCACCTTGTGTATCAATTCACTGGCGCATCATTATGGCAGCCGGGATTTTGACACGGATGATCACAGCCGCAACAACTTATTCCTGTCCATCATTACTTTGGGCGAAGGCTGGCATAACAACCACCATTATTATGCTGGAAGTACCCGGCAGGGCTTTTACTGGTGGCAGATTGATGTGACTTATTACCTACTAAAACTCATGTCCTGGTTCGGAATGGTCTGGGGAATCAAGCCCATTCCGGCACGGGTCTATGAAGTCAGTAAAATAGCTCAGGCTCGAAAACAGAAAAAAGCCGCTACGGCAGGCACTCAAAAAATTCAATCGAAGGAATCACCATGAAAATTGCAATTATTGGTTCAGGTATTTCCGGTCTGTATGCTGCCTGGAAACTCAGCAAAGTGCATGAAGTCACAGTCTTCGAAAAGAATAATTACTTCGGCGGTCATACCGATACCCATCAGCTGAATATAGACGGTGAACAGGTCGCGGTGGATAGCGGCTTTATTGTGTTCAATGAGCATAACTATCCGCTGTTCTGTGCAATGCTGAAAGAACTTGGGATTCAATCACAAAGCAGTGACATGGGCTTTTCGGTGAATAATCAGGTCAGCGGCTTGCAGTACAATCCGTCAAAAAAATTCTCGCTGTTGTTCCGACCGCAAAACTTTTTTAACGCAGATTTTCGCGCGATGTTGTCGGATCTTTTCCGTTTCTATGCGGCGAATAAAGATCTGGATGTGGAGCAGGTCGATGCACAGCTCAGTATTGATGAGTATTTAAATCAACATGGCTATTCCGAAGCTTTCCGCCAGGAACATCTCTATCCGATGTGTGGGGCGCTGTGGTCCTGTCCGGTGGAACAAGCCGGACAGATTCCCTATAAATTTGTGGTCAGCTTTTTCCAGCACCATCGCATGTTGCAACTGAAAGACCGGCCCTTATGGCTTACAGTCAAGGGTGGATCGGCTCGCTACGTTCGTGCGATTCAGTCCCAGGCCAATATTACTTTCCGCAAAACTGCTGTGCATCAGGTATCCCGTAGTGCCAATGATGTACTGGTTGAAACAGCACAGGGCAGTGAGCGTTTTGACTGGGTGATCTTTGCTAGTCATGCTGACGACAGCCTGAAATTACTTAAAGACCCGACAGTGCAGGAGCTGGACGTGCTGGGCAAGTTCCGCTATCAGGCTAACCGCATGGTGGTGCATTCTGATACCCGCATCATGCCCAAATCCCGTCGTCAATGGGCCAGCTGGCATGTGCATGTCACCCCAAGTCAGGCAGCTGAACAGACGCCATTCCAGCACAGCGGTATGCACTATGGTTTCAGTTACTGGATGAACCAGTTGCAAAACCTGCAATGCAAGACTCAGGTTCTTGCCACCCTGAATCCTAACTTTGCCTTGGATCCTAAAAAGGTCTGGGTCGAACGGCATTACCGTCATCCGGTGTTTGATGCCTGCGCGATTGAAGCACAAGAACGCTGGGCCGAGATCAATAGCCAGAACCGCACCTCATACTGTGGCGCTTACTGGGGCTGGGGCTTTCATGAAGATGGTGCCCGTAGCGCTGCGTGGGTGGTCGATCAGCTCTTAAAACAGACCGAGCAGGCCGCCTAGGAGGATATGATGCAAATGTTTCCACTGGCGATTGCCTCTGCGGAAATCCGGCATCGCCGTTTCTTGCCTAAAGCGCATGCTTTTAAGACCCGGCTGACCTATCTATACTTTGATCCGGATCAGCTCTCAAGCTTTACCCAAAAATCCTGGCTCTGGTCTTGCAATCGCTGGAATTTCCTCACTCTGGACGAACGTGATTTTCTGACCATGGAATGTGGTTCGATTCGGCAGAAGGTCGCACGTCTGCTGATCAAGCGGGAAAACTACCTGTTAGCGCATGCCGCATCCATCCGGGTCTTGGCTCTGCCGCGTACACTCGGCTTTCGCTTTAATTCTGTGGTGTTTTATCTGGTCTTTGATGCCACCGACCAGCTGATCTTTGTCCTCAGTGAAATTACCAATACACCGTGGAATGAACGTCAGGTCTATATTCACGACTGTCGGCACAATGCAACTGAATATGCACCGTACCAAAGTCACCAGTTTGACTTCAAGAAGGCCTTTCATGTGTCGCCATTCATGCCGATGGCGCTGGATTACCGCTGGCGCTTCAGCTTTTCCGATCAAAACAATGTGATTCATATGCAGCTGTTTCAGCAAGGAATCTTGCAATTTGATGCCACCATGCAATTTTCGTTGCAAGCCATCACAGTTCCTTCACAACAGCATCGCTATGCTGTGCTGAAAGTTCTTGAGCCCTTCAGGATGGTCGGTGGAATTTATCTGCATGCCTTTCGCTTGTGGAAGAAGAAAATTCCATTTTACCGACATCCTAAAAAAGAAAAAGGAAACACATTGCGATGAAAACACTGTTTATGGGAGAAGAAAGCACAATGCCGGTGGTACTGCGCCATCTGCTGAAATTACGTCATGGTCAGCTGATTTTTAAAGGCGCCTGGAACGGGATTGTGGGAGAGAGCAGTGATTTGTATGCCGTGATTCAGGTGCATGATGCTAGGCTGATGGATCTGCTGTTCCGTAATGGCGTACTCGGTGCTGCTGAAGGTTTTATTCGCGGCTACTGGAGCAGTGAAGATCTGGTCAATGTGATTCGCATTCTGGCGCGTAACCGTGATGTGCTGGACCGGATGAACCAGAATGCGCTGGCCAAGGCCAGTCAGTTCCTGTTAAAGACCTGGTACAAATCCCGCAAAAACTCAATTGATGGCAGCCGTAAAAATATTGCCGAGCATTATGACCTGAGCAATGACTTTTTCAAGCTGTTCCTAGATAGCAGCATGATGTATTCCAGTGCGGTATTTAAAGAACCGGGCATGAGTCTGGAACAGGCCTCCGATTATAAAAAAGAACTGATTTGCCAGAAACTGCAGCTGAAACCGATGGATCATTTAGTTGAGATTGGCAGCGGATGGGGTGGTTTTGCCATTTACGCAGCACTGCATTATGGCTGTAAGGTAACCACCATTACCATCTCCCAAGCACAATATGATGAAGCGGTCGCGCGAATAGAGGCAGCCGGACTATCCCATCGCGTGGATGTCCAGCTGAAAGACTACCGTCTGTTGGAAGGCAAATATGACAAGCTGGTGTCGATTGAAATGATCGAGGCTGTAGGTGAGCAGTATTTACCGATATATTTCAACAAATGCCGTGAATTGCTGAAATCGAATGGTCTGGCACTGATTCAGGCCATCACCATTGAAGATGCCCGCTATGCCAAAGCCCTGAATACCGTGGACTATATCAAGCGTTACATTTTCCCGGGCAGTTTTATTCCTTGCATCAGTGTCATGACCCAAGCAGCTTCCGAGCAAAAACTGCGTCTCAAGCATCTGGAAGATATCGGCCAGAGTTATGCCCAAACCTTGCACTGCTGGCGCCAACGTTTTCTGGAGCAACGTGATCAGGTAATGGGGCTTGGTTTTGATGAGTCCTTTATCCGTATGTGGGATTTTTATCTGTGCTATTGCGAAGGTGGTTTCCGCGAAGGCGTAATCAGTGATGTGCATCTGTTATTCGAAGCCAGTGCTTACTAAGCCAAGATAAAACAGGAGGGCTGTTATGCTGCTGAATTTACTGGTGCTGAATGTCTTTATCATGTTCTGTAGCTGGCTGCTAGTGACCTATAACCAGCGTGCCGGACTGGTGGATGTGGCCTGGAGTTTCTGTATTGCACTCAATGTCATCATCCCTGCTTGGGTCATGGAAACTGCACCGCTGCTGATCCGGGTATTTCTGGGCGTGTTCAGCGGAATCTGGTTCTTACGCCTGACCTGGCATCTGCTGCGCCGTTATGCCAGTGAAACTGCAGAAGATACCCGCTATGCCAATATGCGCAGGGCCATGGGAGATTATCAGCATCTCGGTTTTCTGGCCTTTTTTATGTTTCAGGCCGGGCTGGTGGCACTGTTTTCCTATCCGATGCTGGAGTTGCTTAATATTCCGGTCCAGCAGTGGAATGACTGGACCCCCTATACCGTACTGGTGGCAGGCATGATCATGCTGCTGGCGCTGATCGGGGAGAGTACTTCCGACCAGCAGCTCTACCGCTTCAAGCTGGATCCCCAGAATAAGGGCAAAACCCTGGATCGGGGCTTATGGAAATACTCACGTCATCCGAACTATTTTTTTGAATGGTTACACTGGTTTGCCTATCCGGTTCTCGGTCTAGCGGCAGGAGTCTATGAACTGTGGCTCTATCCGCTGCTGATGTGGTTGTTTCTGTACTACATTACTGGCATTCCGTTTAGTGAACAACAGGCACTGGCCCATCGCGGCGAAAATTACAAAGCTTATCAACGACGAACTTCAATGTTTATTCCGTGGCCACCCAAAGAGTAGGTAAATACATGGACTTTATGATTCAACAATCTTTAAAACTGGTTGAAAAGGGTAAATTGCCCGATGCCGTGATTCGCGCAGGCATTCGCACTTTAAGCAAAAAACGTCTGGCACAGGAAGGGCGCTTTGACCCGGCACTGGCGGCACAGCGTTATATGGATGTGCTGCATATGCTGAAAAACAGCGCAATTGCCATCGAGACCGACAAAGCCAATGAACAGCACTATGAACTGCCCACCGCATTTTTTCAGGCGGTGCTAGGCAAGCGGCTGAAATACAGCGCCAGCCTGTTTGAACATGATCATACCACACTGGATCAGGCGGAAGAAGCCGCACTGGCCAGCTATTGCCAGCGTGCGCAACTACAGGACGGGCAGGATATTCTGGAAATTGGCTGTGGCTGGGGCTCACTCAGTCTGTATATGGCCGAGCATTATCCTAACGCCCGGATTACCGTAGTGTCGAACTCCTCAACCCAGCGCCAGTATATTCAGGAACAGGCCCGTCTGAAAAAACTGCAGAACCTGACAGTGGTCACCTGTGATGTCAATGTACTGCAACTGGAACCGGCTGCTTTTGACCGTGTGGTTTCGGTGGAAATGTTTGAGCATGTGCGCAACTACCAGAAACTGTTTGAAAATATCAGCAGCTGGCTGAAAGACGATGGCTTGCTCTGGTGCCATATTTTCTGTCACCGTTTCCTGCATTATCTATTTGAAGTTAAAAATGAATTTGACTGGATGTCGAAATATTTCTTTAGTGGCGGTCTGATGCCGGCAGCTTCAACTTTCCTGCATTTCCAGCAGCATTTGCAGCTGGAACAGCACTGGCAATGGGCCGGCACCCAATATGAACGCACCGCAAATGCCTGGCTGGAGAATATGGACCAAAAGCAGGCCGAGCTGCAGCCCCTGTTTGAACAGACCTATGGCGCAGATGCTACCATCTGGTGGCAACGTTGGCGGATTTTCTTTATGGCCTGTGCCGAATTATTCGGTTATGACCATGGACACGAGTGGGTGATCGGCCACTTTCTGTTTAAAAAGAAAGCCGTATAATTAAACGCTGAATCGGATGCGCCAACGGGGAATTGATCAATGTTAAAGCTGTTTAGGGACAAACGCGATCATCCTCTGGGTGAGGTGTTTAACCGCTATTACTGGCTGCAAATCGGATTCATTGCCTTGTCGGTGGTGATTGGCATTGCCTGTAGTGCCTGGGTGATTAAAGGCTTTTTGCTGCGCACCGCCTTGGAACAGGAAATGTCACACTACTGGCAGCGGCTGGAACGCAATCCGGCCGCCGAACTTCCCGACACCAAAAACCTATATGGTTATCGTTGGTATGATACCCCTCCTATGCAGTTTCAGCACATGCAGTTCGAGCAGGGCGTCAATCGGCATTTTGTCGATGGTAAAGAGCGCATGACCGTCTACGGTGAAAAAAATCGGCAGCATGTGCTGCTGGTCTTTGGCGAAAGTAACGTCAACAAACTGGTCTGGCTGTTTGGTCTGGCACCACTGATGGTCAGTTTGTTCGTGCTGTACAGCGTATTGTGGTGGTGGAACCGTCGCGCCAAACGTTATTTTTCTCCGATTACCCGGTTGGCCAATGCGCTGGAACATATCGACTGGGAACATCAGAAAAATCAGGCTTCACCTTTTCAGGACATTCGCACTGATTCCAATCTGGAAGCTGAATACCTGAAGCAGGCATTAGAAAAATACCATCAGGTCTTGAGTGCATTTATTCAGCGTGAACGTGAGTTTACCGGTGATGTCAGTCATGAACTGCGCACCCCATTGACGATTTTAAAAGGCAATGTGCAACTGTGTCAGGCACGCTATGGTAACAACAAATCCTTTACCCGCCTGCACAACACTATTGAAGACATGCAGCTGCTGGTCGATACCTTACTGGCCATCGCCCGAAATACCACCAACACCCTGATAGCCGAGCCCACTATGCTGTCAGAATGTCTGGAGAATCTGGTACAGGATCTGGACAGTGTCAGCCACAACAAAGGCATGCAGATCGACCTACAAAAAGACCTGGATGAACAGCCGCGTAAAATGTACCCGTCAATGACCAAAATGGTGTTTGGCAATATCCTGCGCAATGCACTGAATTATTCGCAAGGCACGGAAATTGATGTCATTCTGCAAAAAAATAAAGTGCTGATTGCTGACAATGGAGTGGGTATTCCCTTACCGAATAACTCCAAAGTTCAGGAACTGTCCGACCAGCAACTACAACTAGAAATCAAAGGGCACGGCATTGGTCTGCAACTGGTACAGAAACTGTGCAAGCAGCTGGGCTGGCGGGTGGAACTGTTTGACCGGCAATATTATCTTAGCACCCATCAGGATGTTGATCTGACAATGACCACCGGACTGATTGTAGTGGTGTATTTAAACGAGGTTTTCGCCTGAAAAGCTTAGGCTTCTAAAGCAATCTTTAAACCGACACCGGAGATGGTATGAATCAGTTTCTGCTCAAAAGGCTTGTCAACCATTTTACGCAGATTATAGATATGACTGCGCAGGGCATCGCTTTCCGGTTCTGCATCTCCCCAAAGCTCCATCATGATTTCCTGTTTGGTTAGGACCTTAGGTGAATGACGCATTAACAATTTCAGGAGTTTGAACTGGATAGGGGGTAATTCAATGGTCTGGCCGGCTCGCGTCAGTTGCTGTCTGGCCGGGTCCAAAATCAGATCATGAATCTGTAGCCGGCCACTGGATACCTCACCTAAAGAACGTTTAATCAGAGCTTTGACCCGAACCACCAGCTCGTTAAAATCAAAGGGCTTAACCAGATAATCATCCGTGCCGGAATTAAAACCTTTGAGTTTGTCATCCAGCGTATCGCGCGCCGTCAACATCAGTACGGGTAAATCCAACCCTTCCTCATGACGCAGCCATTCACACAGTTCATAACCTGAACCATCAGGTAAATTAATGTCTAGAAGCAAAATATGATAGCGCTGCTGTTTCAGTAGCTGGCGTGCAGCGTTCAGATTGCGGGCATGATCCACTACAAAATCATGTTCTTCCAGAAACTCGCATAAGGTAGAGGCCAGTTCATAATGGTCTTCGACCATCAGGATAAAATGTTTCGACATAGCGGCAGAGACTAATTCAATAATTGCTGTTTTAATTTAGCACTAAATGGCTGCGAACCCAGCCAGATATTAAAATATTGTTGTGCTAGAGGATGCTGAAGATTGCCTAGTACCTGCTGATTCAGCATCAAGGTCAGGGTCTGTGTCTCGGCTTGATAGCTTAAACGATAAAGATCACCCGGTTTTACCGGCTTATAAAGCTGAGTAATTCTATCTAATACTATTAAGTGTTTAGACTCTCGCTCATTACGCTTCAGAAAATGGGTCGCTGCACGCTTGAAAGCCCATTCCGGAATATTCTGTGTATAGGAAAAATCAATCTGCATATTCTGGCCTTGCCAGGGTTTTGTACAGTTCTGAGCATAATAACGGGCGACGCCAACCTGTTTCTGAGCCACCAAAAGTGGACCACGACCACACTGATTCATATTCTGGGCATGTGACCATGAACTGAAACTGCAGAGCATCAGTAGTCCCGTACTTAATACTACTTTTTGAATGGCAGTACCCATGAATATGCTCCTCCAACATAAGGTAAAGAACGATACAGGCCATTGGCCGGATCCCAGAAATCCTGCTGGAAAATAATCTTATTGTCTCTGTTGACTTTGATTTCACTGATCCCAAAAGAATCCATAGTTCGAGTCGTGCCAAACATTTTAAAGTCATAGGTCATATGCCAGTGCACGTAGGCAG
Source organism: Acinetobacter sp. WY4 (assembly GCF_018438165.1). GTDB lineage: Bacteria > Pseudomonadota > Gammaproteobacteria > Pseudomonadales > Moraxellaceae > Acinetobacter. Next base: position 112,200 of record NZ_CP053948.1, read on the forward strand.
AGTCTTGGTAATAGGAGGTATTTAATAGTTTGACATTCACGTTACTGACACGCTTGTTCATCCCTTGAAAATGTTGGAGTAGATTTTGACGTGATGAAAATTGGGATAAGGTATCGTTAATAAACAGCTGATCGGCATAGAGTGATCCGGCTCGTTCAATAAATGCAGGTGTACCCAAAGTATTAAATGCTGAGGTAAAGCGTATGCCGATGTCTTGGGCTTTAGCCTGATCCAGCGCAGTTCCCTGAATTTGGTTTCTGGATTTTGCATAATCACTTGAATAGCTAGGAATACTTTTACATCCAGCTAAAACTAGTAGCGGTAAGGACAAGGTAGCTAGCAGTATTTTTTTGACATGTTTCATATTGGCTATCCGTATTAGGTCTATGCTGATACTTTAGGCCGAAAGTCGTGAACAGAATGTGAAGAGGATGAAAGGCTGTTAAATGAGCAGTAAACAGAAGCTCTTTAATGATGGAGTAACGTGTATATCCTCAGTCCTGTCTAAGCCTTTTTTGACATTCCCCAACTTTTCGCAGAAAGCAGAAATTCATAATTTAAAGCCACGAGAATGCTTTGATGTGGTTCTAGGATTTTAGACCACGCCTATAAGTGATAATCTACTCCCCAATAAGCATGGGAAATGCTTGTTTTTGGAGTCAAGCATGACACGAAGAAAATGTCGTAATCATTCAGCAGAGTTTAAAGTTAAAGTTGCTCTCGCAGCAATTAAAGGCGACCACACACTCGCTGAACTTTCTACTCAATTCGATTTACATCAAAACCAAATAATTGATTGGGAAAATCAACTGCTTGAGCGATCAGTCAATATTTTTTCACGACCAACAGCACAACAAGAACCAGAGATTGACCTCAAAGCTTTACATGCCAAGATAGGACATCAGGCATTGCAAATTGATTTTTTAGAAGGTGCGCTCAGAAAAATAGGGCAGCTGAGCGGCAAAAAATGATCGATAAGACCCATCAACTTTCGGTACGACAACAATCGCAATTGATTCAAATCAATCGCAGTACGTTGTATTACAAGCCCAAAGAGATTTCATCAACTGATTTGAGTTTGATGCGTCTAATCGATGAAATTCATCTCGACTACCCATTTATGGGCAGTCGAATGATACGAGATATGCTACAGCGTCAAGGACATCAAATAGGTCGGCGTAAAGTGCGACGTTTAATGCGCTTGATGGGAATACATGCCTTGTATCCAAAACCCAATACCAGTAAGCCTAATCTTGCACACCGTATTTTCCCATATCTGTTGAAAAACATGGTCATCGATCACTCTAATCAAGTCTGGTGTACAGATATCACGTACATTCCTATGGCTAAAGGCTTTGTCTATCTGTGTGCAATTATAGATTGGCATAGTCGTAAAGTACTGGCTCATCGAGTATCGATCAGTATGGAAACAGACTTTTGCATAGATGCGTTGCAAGAAGCAATTGTGAAATATGGTTGTCCTGAGGTGTTTAATACAGACCAAGGCAGTCAATTCACAAGCGAGGCATTTTTGAATGAGTTAAAATTGCGAAATATCCGTATCAGTATGGATGGGAAAGGACGATGGATGGATAATGTGATGATTGAGCGTTTATGGCGCAGCGTGAAGCATGAGGAAGTCTATTTGAAGGCTTACGATACGGTTAAACAAGCGAAACAATCAATTGCTGAATATTTGGATTTTTATAACATGATACGTCCTCATTCAAGTTTGAATAAGGCAACACCGGATGAATTTTATGATCAACATTTACTAAAAGTAATGGCAGCATAATTTAAATATTTAGAGCGGATTTATCACTTATAAAACTAAATTGAGTGGTCTAATTAACGGAACCACATTATTTATTTAGGCTAAAGATATTCTGTTAGGCCTAAGTAGTAAATTTAGAAATTAACCATTTCAACTGTATTGAGCTTGTATAGCCAGTATCGATTGAGAGAGTCATGATAGAAAAAATTGGGCATGCAAAAAAAACACCTGAAGTTCTAACTGAAGTTTTCACCAAGTTAAGTTACGTTTTGATATTAGATTTACCAGACTTTATTCAAGATTTTGTATTGGATCTTAAAAATAAGATGGATGATGAAATCAAAAGAATGCTTGACCAGGCAGCAAAAGACAATCAAGACGTTGATGAATTTGAAATTTTAAAGTGGTTACTCGATACAATTGATGTAGCTCCTGAAGAAACTGAAGAGGTTAAAAAGCACCAACATAAAGAGGTGCATGCTGTGCTATTTACTTGTTTTTTTACTCAATTGTCCGAGGCCTTAAGTCTGAAGTTATCAGAACATATGAGAGTGGAGTCAAAACCGCAGCGTTGTGTTAAAAAATTGACTCAAAGAACTTATAAAAAATATTTTGGTTTGCCTAAAAACTTCAAGCTCAAGTTAGAACGAAACCTGAAAATCAATTTTTACCCTGAAAAATTATGGTAACTGTATGACTAATACTGATGGATTGTCAGATCTACACGAAGAAATCAAAGTATTGGAAAAGTGGGTAAATCAGTCACTTGGTGAAAAAAAAGCTATTTTCAAAGATTTCGACGTTCAAAATAAGAATGAGTTGTATGCTGCTGCAGAAAAAATCCAAGTTACTATTAAAAAAAAGAGAATTGTGACGGAACATAAAATTCTGGCTGGTTTAACTCAATGGACTAAAATTGAACAAGAAGGGCATCAGTATGGTTATCTGTTGACTGGATTAATTTGTGAAATGCTCAAAGAACTTATCATTTTACCGAATTCTAGTTCTAAAGATAAAGAGCCTATCACAAACACAAAACTGATAGATTTTAAGCGAATAGTAGATGATGAAAGAGTACATAAGAAATTTAATCAACTATGTTATGCATTAAAACTGTTACTGCAGAACCAATTTAAAGACCGTGGGGAAAAAAAAATACCATGTGACAAAATTACCAATGAAATTAAAAAAATCGATGAATTTAACACCAGCAATTTTAAAGAATTTTTAACTGGTGAAGAGATGCAAAAGCACTCCATCTCATTAGATTTAGACCGTTACATTGAGCAATTTTGTATTGTCTGTAATGAGCTTAACAACAGGGAATTAAATTCATCGAAGAAACTTAGTATCAAGGATTTGATAAAAAGAATAAAAAAGGAGATTGATGTAACAAACCACTCAGGGTCATCTCCTATTCATATAGAAAATGATGACACAGAAGTCGAGATAGATGAAAAATCAGCAACTATTCTTGATCCTACACATGATGATATCAGTAAGCGTGCAAGTTCTATGATATCCGATGAAAAGCTCAAAAAAATTATTCAGAGACGTGAAGTCCCATTTGTAAGTAATCCACTTTATCTAGCACCCAGTTTATTACATCAGGTATACAACGTATTGCACGATTGTTATCAGGATAAAATGCTCAAAGAAAATAGTACAATCTTTTATGATCAATCTTCTTTGGCATTATGTGGCATGATGTCACTGCTGACTGGTCTGAGTCCTACTATCTTTAAAGATATTAATAATTTGATTGAAAAAGGAAAAATATTAGAAAAAACAAAAGTAAAAAGAATAAAAAAAACAAAAGTAGCAGAAGAAACAGAAGTAATCGAAGTAATCGAAGTAATCGAAGTATCTTATTATTGGGTGATTGATCCAAAGTTGAATGTAAATCATTCGGGCATTATGAGTGATAAATTACAGCGCTATAACAAAGCATCCACTTATAAATGGCATATTCCTAGTGCTTGGATTATTCAATTTAAAAAAAATGTTATTCAAGAACTATCTGTTCCTGAATACAATCGTTTTTTAAGGCAGCTTTTCAAACCGTATAATTTGGACAAGATTTCATGTGGAATTTTAGAAAAGCAAATATATTTCCATCTGAATATGCAGACAGGTGATGATCTCGTAGCACACTTAATGGCAAATCACGATACGAATCATGTGGTTAATTGGTCCTATGAAGGGCGTAATATTGAAGAGATAAATAGACATTTTAAAAGATACATTGATTGTTTAATAAACCGAAAAAAAGGTGATCTATGGAAAAAAGAGCAGCATCCGGGTTATATCTTTGACCGAGAACAACGTATAGGTAGTCAGCGTTGCTGGACTATCAAAGCAGCAACTCAATTTTTTAAAAATCTTTATGCTTATGTACAGACTACTTTAACGAATGATGAAGCCAATCGGATTGAGAAATTAAATGCTTATAGCATTTGGATGTGGCATCTGTCTTTAATTTGCCTCACTGTACGACCCACGATGGGTATGCCAGGTTTGATCAAAAATTATGATTCAAAATCAAAATTTATCTATATTCATGACAAAAAAATTGGTTCACGACAAGAAGGTCGTTTAGTGCCTGTAGTAGGTTATTGGCAAAAGCATTTTGATGCATACAGAGAGTATATAGATAAGACAATCACTGCATTAGGCATGAAATATCTGCAGGAGCAGTGGAAAAAAAATGAATTCATGCTGTGTATTCTTATCCATCCTCAACTGACTTCCAAAAAGCATAGCGTTGACTTTATAGAAATAGCAGACAATCTTACTTTGGCACCAATGTCAGCAGCTTTTGTGACGCATTACTTGAAAGAAACAGTTCAGATTTATAAAAACTGGCCAAGGCATTTTAGCAAAAACCATCTTGAACTCAGCAGTGATATTCATAATACCCTTTATGCACATGATGGTATTGCCATGGGTTTTGGCCATACTTCATCCTTAAGTCCTTTTCATTACAAAACAGAAATTCAACAACAGGTTGAAGCGTTACTGAAAAAATTAGAAATTTTGGAGCTAGACTTGTTTACCCAGGAAAAATCGCGTGATTAACAAAGAACTAAATCAAGAGATTCTAGAGCAATTACAAAATGCGATTGAAACAGAAACAAAAGCAATTTTTAATCAAATTTCTGAGCTGATTGATCATAAATATACTCAGAAAAAGGTGAATGGTGTCGAGATTGATTTTAAACTTCTTGATCAACGAATTGCTGATAAATTTACAAACTATCAGCAAGTTTTAATAAAAGTTTGTGAGCATTCCCAGCTCAAAAAATATTTCCGCTCTTACCTCAAGGAGTGTTTTAAACACTTTAAAATTATTTGTGAACAAGAGTATCAGGAGTGGCAAAAAAAAAATCCAGATCATGCAAAAATTTACGATATTAAATTACCAGATTGGAAAATAGCAACATTACCGCGCCGCGATAATACTTTAACAGAGGACAAGTTGTGTAATGGAGCTATTCTTGCTGATTTTAAAGAAAAATTTTATGAAAAGTGGAGCTATTCTCTTAATAAAAAGACTCAAAATATAAGTTTACAATCTACAGTTGAAGCTCAGCAAAACTTAGTAAACATATTATTTGAATGTCTATGTATATCATTAATTTTCGATCAAGGATGTATTCATCCTGAACGGCTTATTGCAATTCATGATGCAATTTTTGAAATGAATCTAGACAGTGGACTACTGCCAATTTACTCTGGTTCAAAGAATCATGCCTACGTTTTCTCATACACTCTATCATCTCAAAAATATGGCAATTTCTACCGTTATGATAGCCAAGGAGATGTGGAATTATGGCAAACACAGCAAATATATTTTAACGCAATCTCAATGCTTTGTTATTTGCGTATCCGAGAGCATCTTCATGGTAACCAAGGTTATGCATTACAGTTTACATCGCCTCTTAGTATTTGGCAGCAAACACACGATGATCAAGATCAAAAAGTTAAGCGGGAAGATTTACTTTATAAGCGGCTAAAAGCACATTTTAAAGATGTTGTTCCTGATCATCAATTTATCAAAGAGTTTGGGCGACGTCGTTTTTCTGCTTTCAAGCATATTGATTATGTTCTTTGGCAGGAGATTCCAAATTTAGATCTATTGAGTACAAGTGTACTTAATAACAAAATTATCACTACGCCTTTGATATATGAACAGCATATAGCTATTTATCATCAGCTTGATACCTGGAAAACGATTCAAGAAAGAATTGAAAATACTCATCACACTGTGGAGCTTTCTGTTTCTACTAGTGGTCAGAACGTTAAAGTTTATAATGATAAACGGATGGGTAAACGTAATGATATAAAATCATTGCTTTTATCATTTAGTGAAGATGGTAAAGAGTTGACACTAGCCAAGTTTAATGAAGCTTTGAACGCAAGTATTAATAAATCAGAGGGCGATATACGTTCCTATGAAGCTGGAGAGGGGGAATATATTGATTATGTGGTGGCAATCGCACATTTACGGATATGCCAATGGTTAAAGTATGAGCTAGGTTACAATTCTGGCTCTGGTAAAGCATCACTTCAGGTGGCATCGATAAAACGTTATTATCACAGCTTCGTTTCTGACTTTTTAATTTACATTTTAGAATACCAAATAAATTTGAATAATGCCATCGAAGAACAATTTGAAGAAATGTATGAGTACCTTATTTTAGAAAAATCAATGAAAGATCAGGAAAAGCAGGAAACAATCGCTGAGAAAAATGATAATAAAAAGCACGACACCTCTGGCTATTCTTTCGCGAGGTTAAAAACATTTCATCAGTATTTGGTCAACAAGCATGATGCACCAGTAGTAGCGTACTTGTATGAACATCAGAGAGACAGCGGGAAATTTTTAAAAACACGGACCATTAGTCCGCAGATGTTTGAATTAATGATGAAAATTGTGAAAAATTATCCACACATTTTAGGCATTTCAGGGAATGACATAGTTGCATTGCAATGGGTCTATCGACTCGCATTTAGACTAGGTTTGCGTATTGATGAAGTGACAGGCATCCGTCTCAATGATTTTGACTCTGCACAGCTTCGAAGTCATCTTAAAAATAATCGTTTATATACGAAGCAAAGTCAGATCCTAAAGATACGACTTCAAATGAATCATCCAATTCAGATATTGAAAATCTGGTTTTAAAAATTCATTCCAACTCTCACCGTAATGTTAAAAACGAAAATGCAAATCGTCAGTTTGATTTATCCTATTTTTTAAATCCAAATGAATTTAAAGAGTTCTGTGATTTTTATAAAAAATATTTAGCTGCTTCTTTGAGCGAAGCGGAATTACAAGTACAGAATACATTACTCTTCACCTTTGAAAATCAACAATTATCAAAAATCACTAGGAGCTTGTTTAATCTGGTATTAGGGACAAGTGATCATTCATATACATTTCACGCATTTAGGCATAGTGCTGCATCACACTTAGCAATTTTATTGAAAGGCAGCCACCAGCTTATCTGTAGTTTTACTGACTATGACTCTAGGTTTGTAGGTAGGCTTAAAAAGCATATATTGCAAAATATCGATCATGCATCATTACATAGCGCAGATGTATGGCAACGTTTAGCACATCTAATGGGGCATGAAGACTTTAACGTGACCGCAAGTAGCTATATACATCATCTTAATATTTTAATTGCAGACATGTTTTATACAGCAAAACGTGAATATCAGCCTGAATTGATTGGTGCATTACTAAAAAATAGCAAAATTATTAATGCTCAATTTAAATCCTTAAAGATATCTGAGGATGAATCAGCTTTTAACATTCTTCAAAAATCTAAGTTTTTTTTAAAGGTTTTTGAAAAACATAATGATCCAAAGCAATTCTTAAAAAAAGATGAAATTGAAAAAAAACAAATGAGTTTTTTATATCCAAAAAGATTTCTAGAATCATATCAGGAATGGAAAGCAAATGACCGGATCATAAATCCTGAAGACCAGCTTGTTAACTTAATAAAGTCAATTAGTAGACAATTTTATATTTATAAAGATAAAGAAATAGCTAGAAGTGAGGAGCGCGATCTGCAAGAAATGGATTTAAATTGGGAGCGAATGATTAATTGGTCGTATTTATATGGAATATGCCATCCATTCATAATTGACAAAGAAATTACCCAAAAAGAAATTAAAAATTTTTATTATATTTTGGAAAATAAAATTTCATTGAAAAATGATCGATCAGTTTTAGTTTTTGAAGCAGTCTGTCAAAAAGATTTAAAATTGTACGATTCATTTGTAGAGTTTATTACCAAAATATATTCGGACGTAGAATCCTACTTAGATATAGAAAAATCAAGTTCAAGTGATTTTGATAAAAAAATAGGGAGTGAAGTTAAAATAAAATATTATAAAATTAGTAATAAAAAAGCAGATTCAAAGCATCATCTGATACAAAAAATTGTACTACAAAGTATCTTTTTTAAGATGAAATGCCTTGGAGTACCTTCCCTGGGTCAAAAGAAAATGGTCTAAAATGTTTTACCGGAGCAGTAGGGGGCTACAGTTTTTTTTATATTAAAAAAATATATAAAAAACAGTGGTATATAACTTTATGTAATTCATGTTTGATTATTTTTTCATTATTTATGTAAGGTTCCTCTTTTTTTTTGGTCAAAAAAAGGGACACTAAGAGGGAGGTGTGCACTCTGTGAGGTTGATTTTTGATAATTTTTTTTCTTGAGAATAGCCTGGACGAGAGATTATCAAAAAAAAATACTCAATAAATAAAAAGATTTTGTATGAATCACAGAAGAAAATAATATTAAATTTAATTGTATTTTTTTATTATTCTTGTAAATTTATTCGGATATTATTTTTTAAATTTAATCTATAAAATATAAAATTATATATAAGGTAAATTTTATAGACTAGTGAGTTAATACAAATTATTTACCCTATAAATTGATTTGTTTTATTCTGTAAAATAGGGAAATTAGTTTTTATTTTTTATAAATAAAAAAAATAATTTTGCTAGATTTATAATATTAAATACAGCATAGAAAACTGGGTTGTGTTTTTGGTTTGATTTTATAAGCTAATTTTTAAATAGCCTAAGCAAATATATTTCAGAAAAATAGCCCAAGCCTTTGCTTTTTAAACCTGCTGTTTTACAAAGCAAAGGCTTGGGAGTCCACCAATATGATTATTTTTAGATTTTAATGAGATCCCAAAAAATGGAGAAGATAAATTAATTAGCTTAGGTAATCCTTCTATAAGTATGCAGCATAGATTTTGAGCTAAACACGCATCCTTGTATGTAGGTAAAATACAGGGATTTTTTCGGCTAAAATTTTGAAAAAATTAAGCCAGCATTCAATTTTAAAATATCACTAAAAAATGAATAAAAAATTCTAATTTGGTTTGACCAAAGAAAAAGATACCCATATGATAATTACATTACAGCAAAATCTGTAATCGGGCGTGGAAACCTGAAAATTACTACAGAAGCATTAAAACCGCTTTAGCGGTTTTTTGTGCTTATTATGCTTAGTTTGCCATTATGGTAGGCCAGGCAGGGCAGTCTATGACTGGCCGTCTTCTGTAGTGCGGTATTTCCACCCCTGTTTGGTCTACCTCCATCTCGTGGAAAAGATGGTTGTAGATAGTCAACTCTAAACTACAGGTACTAAACATGAAGATTTTATTATCTAATCCCCCCATTTCTCTTAGGTCTCTTTTGTTAGCGCTGACTGGATATTGACGGTCATTTAATTCACAGCTTTAACCAAATCCAACTATATACATTTTCAAATTTCGTACTTGTGCGAAAGTAGGAAAGTGTTGCCTGGAGAAAATAAGAAATGGGTTCTACACGACTATTGACCAATATTATTCAGCGTAAAGTCATGTTGCCAGAAGAAATGACACCTTCAATGCAGCGTGACAATTTTGAAGTGGCACTGACTGATTTTGAAAAGCATCCAATCATCAAATGTTTATTTAAGGCGGATAACCAGCGTTCTACGGAATGTTGGAGCGTGCAAGAAATTGCAAACTTTATTGAGGATTGCACAGAAGATCAAAACATCAATTTATGCATTTTGTATTGGAAAGATATACACGGCAATATTTACATTATTGATGGAGCACATCGTCTTTCCTGTATCTATGCGTGGATTAATAGATATTTTGCGGATGAGCAAGTCACTCAAGCACCTAATTTCAATGATCCACAAAAACAAGATATTCGTTACCTCCGCAATTATTTAGGAGATCTCGCTGATTTTCAAAAAATTTGTACTGATGCCGAATTCGCAGAAAAAAAATCGAAATTAGGCGATATTAAAATCAGTTTCAGGCAGGTACTGGGAACTCCGGAAGATGCGCGACGGGTATTTCAATCGATTAACTCAGATACTAAACGTTTAGATAAATATGAGGAATATCACCTAAGAAATCGCGGTAGTGACGCGTATTATGCGATCTATGCCTGTTGTTATATCAATGACAATAAATCTAACCTAGAAGAGCTCCAATATACACGTTTAAATGGGTTGATTGAGTTAGGGGAGAGGATCCACCAGCTACTTTTTTCGACCATTTTATTAGACAATGAAATGAGTCATGGCAAAAAAATTGGCTTGGTCAATGAGCTGATGAATATCATTGCGGGTGATCAGATTCATAATATTATGAGTCTGAATCAGGGGGAGCGCGTTGAAAACCTAATGTCGCATCTGTTGACCATTCTTTGCAGAATAGCGACGCCTGTAAAAAATGCTGGGGTTCCGAGTTTGGGCTTACATCCATACTTATATTTTTATAAGGATCAGCGTTTTCAGATTACTTCTTTTCTTGCATGGTTTTCAATTGTGTATGAAATTCATGAAAGCCGCATGCAGATTCATCATCGAAAGATTAGTTTCAAGGACTTCACCCGGGTACGCCGTAGTATTGAGTTCTTGATCGCCAATTTCCCCGTGGCGACCACCGAAACGGTCGGCAAGTTCGGCAGTGGTATCAAGGGCTATGATCGGCTACAAATTGTCTATAAAGCCTTTATTTGCTTAAGCTTGGAAATGGAGGTTGATTTTGATGATGAGAAATGCCTGAATACCTTTATTCTGTCCATGTCTAAGGCCTTCAAGTACATAAACTTTAACGAGTTCTATGTCGAAAGGTTTTTGGGTGGTTATGATGATGCAGTAGTCAAGAATGTGGTGGGATATGTGGAGTCGATTAGTCCAATTTCTCGGTCAAAGCCAAAGGCCTTTTCGGCATTAACCAAGAGTCTGCTTAAGCACAATTTTGTGGTGGGTAATCATAACTTTTGCCTCATTTGTGATGGATTGATCTATCTTGATTCTACTGAATCGGATCATAGGATTGCCAAAGCCGTAGGTGGGCAAGGCGTTCTAGAGAATGGTCTGCTGGTTCATCCCATCTGTAATAGGATGAAATCAGATCTGAGCCTGGAAGAGATTAGAGCGGATTTGTTTGGTGAATTACTGTATTGAGCAGCAGAGGGGGTAAATTAATTTTCTAAAATTTATCAATGATTTAACTTTTGATATATTCAGCCAATGTGGTTGTTTTTAATTCACTTTAGAATCACAACCAGAAACTAGCTGTAGTTTCTGAATGACCGTCAAGGTCCTTAGTTTTGCCTATAGATTCCCCCTATGGGCATTTTTTTTGATCAAAAACATGTATAGGTGACTTTAAAATAAACCTTTTAGCAATTCATACGCAATAAGGCTGATACCATTAGCACAATAAAAATGAGTTCCACTCTAGGGCGTGTCCTCATTTGAAAAATTGGTTTTAAATACTTAAAATCCTCCTTTAAGCTCTTTTGATTTCTATATTTTTTCAATGGCACGTACTCTTCTCACCGATGATATCTGGCAGCAAATTCAAGATACTATGCGATTACACGGTTGTTACTGTTCAAAGAATAGTAGAAATATCATGGAAGCGATCTTATGGAAACTGCGTACAGGCGCCACATGGCGTGATATTCCCCAAGAATTTTGTCCTTGGCAAACTGCTTACAATCGCTTTAATCGTTGGGCAAGCAAGGGATTGTGGGATAAATTTTTTTTAGATTACGAGGCGTCTTGGATCAAGAATGGGTATTCATTGACGGAAGTTACATACGCGTGCATCAACATGCAAGTGGAGCTCGGCATGGTTTCGAAAGAGCAATTGGACAATCACGTGGTGGACGAACAACAAAAATACATCTTGCAACCGACGCGAATGGATTACCGATTGATTTTAAAATCACTGGGGGTGACGTCCACGACAGTCAAGTTGCAAAACAACTGATTGATACGGTAGACGAGGCAACTTATCTCATTGCTGATAAGGGGTATGATGCTGAGTACATTAGAATATATGCCAAGAACAAGAATATGATTCCCATTATTCCATTGAGATCAAACAGTAAGAGATCGAATAAGGAATTTGATAAATATCTATATAAATTAAGACACTTAGTTGAAAATGCATTTTCGAGATTAAAACATTTCCGTGCTATTGCAACTCGATTTGATAAACTGGCACGCAATTATAAATCTATGATTCGTATAGCCTGTATATTTATTTGGTGCAAAGCCAAATGAGGACACACCCTAGTTAACATCTTAGTTCCATTTACTTTTCACTTAATTTATATAGCAGTTAACTCGTAGCATCAATGAAATAACATAACATGGAAAATAATCAAAAAGACAGAATTTGGATTTTGATCAGATCTGCTGTTTACATGCTTCTAAAGTAGCTTTGAATGTTTCACTTAACCTTTAAACTTTTTCTAAAATTAAATATATTTACATATACGTTCTAAAATTTGATAGAATTTATTAAAACTTTAGATTCTAAGTATAAATAATGAGAAGCGCTAATATTCGACGTGATGGCTACTTAAAATTTCTGAATACATGGCAAGACCGTGATGTCATTAAAGTACTTTCAGGTGTGCGTCGCTCTGGAAAATCCACCTTATTGGCGATGTTTCAACAAGACCTAAAAGCACAGGGTGTACAAGCCGAAAACATCATTGCCATCAACTTCGAATTTATGGAATTTGAAGAACTCACCGATTACCGTAAACTACATGATTATGTATTGTCCAAAGTTGATAAAAGTAAAAAAAACTACGTTTTTTTAGATGAAATACAACATGTTACAAATTTTGAGAAAGTAGTCGACTCCTTATATGTTCGGGATTATATCGATTTATATATTACAGGCTCAAATGCATTCTTTCTAAGTGGAGAACTTGCGACTTTACTTACAGGACGCTATATCGAGCAACACGTTCTACCTCTGTCATTCCAAGAATTTAAACAGTGGCATATTGAAAATAATCCGATCATCCAACAATTATCCAATCGTGATTTGTATGCCATGTATACGCGCAGTAGTTTCCCTTATACGCTTGCCATGACTAGCCAGCAGGAAACTTATGATTACTTGCAAGCGGTCTATGCCAGTGTAATGTTTAAAGATGTTATTCCCCGTTTGAATACTGCCGATATTAACTCTCTCGAGCGTGTCGCAAGATATTTGGCAAGCGTGACAGGCTCACCTATTTCCATCAATAAAATTAAAAATACCTTTGTTTCAAGTGGGGTTAAGATTTCATTTGAAACAGTAAAACGCTATATTCAGGGCTTACAGGACAGTTTGTTATTTTATAGTGCCGCACAATTTAAAGTACGCGGGCGTGAGTTATTACAATCCTCTGAAAAATACTATTTAGTTGATGTCGGATTGCGCCGGATTATGTTGCCTGATGCTAATGCTGATCAAGGTCATATCTTAGAAAATGTGATTTATCTTGAGCTTGTCAGACGAGGTTATACGGTCTATGTAGGGCGGGTTGATGAATATGAAATTGATTTTGTTGCTGTCGATACTTTACAGAATTTAACTTATTATCAGGTGGCATTAGAAACGCTCAATGAGGAGACACTCAGCCGAGAGTTACGTCCATTACAGAAAATTTCTGATTCGTATCCCAAATATTTACTTACCTTAGACACGATAGGGACTGAAGCAAATTATAATGGTATTGTAAAAATGAGTGCTCTCGATTGGTTGCTATCTGAAAATAAGTAAAGTTGAGGGTAGTCATCGGCACTTCTATTTATTGATCAAAACCCAAAGACTTTTCAGCATTAACCAAGAATGTGATCAAGCATAATTTCTACTCCATTTGTGATGGATTGATTTACCTCGACTCGATTGAGTCAGATCATCATGATTGAGCTACAGTCGCTTACTGAAAGTAGCGAGAATTGCGCTGGAGTTTCTGAAGGATATTAATTCCTTAGTTTGCCCATTCATCCGTGTGGGCATTTTTTTTGATTAAAATACAATGCTGTTCTTGCTAAAAAATGACGGCACCCACCATAAAACACAATATTCCAAAAATAATCCAAGGCCAGATCTTTGTCTTCGGTTGTTCTAAATTCTGAGGATTATATTCCGTGTGTTCTAGCGATGTCGGTTGTGGAACACGGGTCTTTTTAGAGTAAGGCTGTTGTTTAGAGTAAGATAGTCCCGTACCTGGAATACCGACACTGGTTCGCGTACCTTTTTTCCCCAATATTTAGAGAAGCACCAGGTTTGCCAATGCTGGCACTGCTGATGCCTTTATGGGTCAGATTAATTTTAAAACCCGGGAATAATTTAATACTTTTACGAAATCTAAAGGCACTGTTGCAAATAGAGATTTGAGTCGATGAAGTTCCTTTTTAAAAGTGCTTAGAGACCGAAAACCCTGTTGATTAGACACACTTCACCTTGAGGCTGACCATAATAAAATGACGATGCTTGTCCTTTACGTAGTGCACGCATGACTTCAATACCTTTAATTGTGGCATAAGCCGTCTTCATAGATTTGAATCCTAATGTGGCCCTGATGATTCTCTTTAACTTACCATGATCACATTCAATGACATTATTTTTATACTTAATCTGCCTGTGCTCAATATCTACTGGACATTTTCCTTCTCGCTTTAACCGTGATAAAGCATGGCCATAGGTCGCTGCTTTATCTGTATTGATGACCCGTGGAATTTGCCATTTTTTCACCGTATTGAAGATTTTTCCTAAAAAACAATAGGCTGATTTACTGTTCCGTCTAGCGGAAAGGTAAAAGTCAATCGTATGACCACGTTGATCAACTGCACGATACAGGTAAGTCCATCGCCCCTTCACTTTGATATAAGTCTCATCCATATGCCATGAATGTAAATCTGTAGGATTACGCCAATACCAGCGTAAACGTTTTTCTATTTCAGGAGCATAACGTTGAACCCAACGGTAAATAGTCGTGTGATCAACATTCACACCCCGTTCGGCCAGCATTTCCTGCAGTTCACGATAGCTAATGCCATATTTACAATACCAGCGCACAGCCCAAAGAATGATTTCGCCCTGAAAATGCCGACCATGGAAAGGATTCATATGCTGCACCTTTAGCTAAAACAGTCTTCAGCTTACCATTCGTGGTTATTTGCAACAGTGCCGTTTAAAGTGCGTGTGATAAATAGAAGTGTAATACAGGAAAATGGTAAGGTTTATCAGCCTAGTCATCTGTCCATTATGTAGAAAGAGCAGCACTTTAATGTTTATGCTGTTCCAATGTATTACATTCCGTACTTTCTATTTGTAACGTAATTTCAGTAATACTATGATTATGTTTTAGAACGTCTAAGGCCTTTTGATAGAGTTGATCTGTATTGCTATTCGGAGCAACCAAATGAGCAGTTAAATGAATATTTTTTGAGGATATAGCCCAGACTTTCAACTGATGAATCCCTTCAACGCCCTCTAGCTTCAATAAATCATTTCTTAACGACTCAATATCAATCTCATCAGGAACTCCTTCAAGCAGAATATTAATACTTTGTTTTAATAAAATCCAAGTTCGAGGTAAGACCCAGAAGCCAATTAACACAGCGATTACGGTATCAACCCACATCCACTGGGTAAAATAAATAACTATTCCTCCGATAATCACGCCTATCGATCCTAGAGCATCACTAAGAACTTCTAAATATGCACCTTTTATATTTAGACTTCCTTCAGCACTAGCAGAAAGGATTTTCATTGAAATCAAATTTACGACCAAACCAATGACCGCGACAATCATCATTTCAACACTTTGAATTTCAGCAGGGTTCGTAAAACGTTGATAAGCTTCATATACAATATATATTGCTACCACAAAAAGCATCACCGCATTAAACAGAGCCGCTAAAATTTCAAATCGCTGATAGCCAAAAGTTCTTTTATCATCTGCGGCTTTTTTACCAATTTTGATAGCGGCAAGAGCAATAGCTAAAGCGGCTACATCAGTAAACATATGAGCTGCATCAGATAACAAAGCCAAACTTTGGGTAATAAAAGCAGCGACAACTTCTACTATTAAAAAAGTAGTCGTTAAACCTAAGGCAACCATTAACTTCTTACTATTTTCTTCAGTAACAACCGCATGGCTATGATCATGATGTTCTGACATAAAATATTTTCCTTATTCTATTTATGATGAGCAGAGATATTGGATAACAGCCAATATCTCTGCTGTAAATCGACTAATCTATTGGATTAAGAAACTTTCTTTTCATTCATCCAGCGGTACAGTACGGGCAATAAAACCAATGTAAGCAGGGTAGAGGAGATAATTCCTCCAATAACCACTGTTGCTAAAGGTCTCTGTACTTCTGCCCCAGTTCCGGTTGCCAAAGCCATCGGGACAAACCCAAGGGACGCCACACAAGCGGTCATCAGCACAGGTCTAAGACGCAAAATTGCACCCTGCCACGTTGCATAATAAAGGTCATATTGTTGTCGCAACTCTTTGATAAAGGTGAGCATGACTAAGCCATTCAGTACAGCCACCCCCGATAGTGCAATGAAGCCAACCCCTGCTGACATGGATAATGGAATGTCACGCAACCACAACGCGATTAAGCCTCCACATAAGGCAAACGGTACACCACTAAAGACCAGTAAGCTTTCTTTGATATTATGGAATACAGCCATCAATAAAATAAAGATCGTCAACAATGCGAGCGGAACCACCAATTGCATACGCGCTTTTGCAGACATCAGATTTTGAAATTGACCGCCATAATCTATCCAATAACCGCTTGGTAATTCCTGTTTGGATAACGTGCTCTGAAGCTCTGTTACGAATGAGCCTAAATCACGTCCTTCTACATTTGCAGTAATAACCACTCGACGTTTACCATTTTCACGGCTGACCTGATTAATACCCAGGATATTTTCAACGCGTGCCACATCTTGCAGTTGGACTAAACCACCATTCGGCAATTGAATAGGAAGTACCGCTAACTGTTCAGGACTACGCTGGGATTCATCTAGACGGATGACAAAATCAAAACGCTTGTCTCCCTGTAAAATTGTTCCAACATTCTGGCCACCGACACTTGTAGCTACCAGATCCTGAATTGCTCTTACCGACAAGCCATATTGTGCAGCTCTGGACTTATCCACCTCTACATTCAACAAGGGTAAGCCACTGGTCTGTTCTACATTAACGGCTGTCGCGCCTGAAATTGAGTTAATTTTTTGAGAAATTTTATTCGCTTCGCGATTTAGAATCTCCATGTCATCACCAAATAATTTGACACCCACATCACTTCGCACCCCTGAAATTAACTCGTTAAAGCGCAGTTCAA
The DNA here is from genome assembly GCF_018438165.1 of Acinetobacter sp. WY4. Lineage (GTDB taxonomy): Bacteria > Pseudomonadota > Gammaproteobacteria > Pseudomonadales > Moraxellaceae > Acinetobacter. The sequence goes on from NZ_CP053948.1 coordinate 129,687, forward strand.
TGGGTTGCGAGAACTCACTGTTATTTCCCGGCAATGTCGCTAAGAAAGTAATCATTCTTTGGCGAAGCTCATCAATCGTTTGTTTTGGATCAGGCCATTCATCATGAGGTTTTAACAGTACCACGCCATCTGAAATGTTGGGTGGCATAACATCTGTGGCCACTTCTGCTGTACCGGTACGAGCAAAGATCGCTTTAATTTCAGGAAATTCTTTCAACAGTAACTTTTCAGTATTTTCCTGCATTCTCAGTGACTGTTCTAACCCTGTACTTGGGGAACGCATTTGCTGAACAGCAAAATCACCTTCACCCAGTTGAGGTGCAAACTCGCTACCTGTTTGAGTGGCTAGCACGCCCGTAAGCACTAAAATACAGGCAGCCACAATAGTCACAAATAAACGAAGCTCATAGGCTTTATCTAAAAGCAGTTCATATTTGGTTTTAAGCCAATGCATCCAGCGACTTTCGGTTTCCTTGACTTCTCCAGTGACAAATAGGGCAACTGCGGCTGGCACAAAAGTGACAGATAAAATCATGGCCCCAATTAAAGCCAGTACAACAGTCATTGCCATAGGATGGAAAAGTTTGGCTTCTACACCCGTCAGGGTAAAGATAGGTAGATAAACCACCAAAATAATTAACTGTCCAAAAATCAGAGGACGACGCGCCTGTTTTGCAGCCAAGAAGACTTCTTTAAATCTTTCAGAACGGCTAAGTAAACCACCTTTCAGCTTCTGAGCTTCTGCTAGCCGACGGATACAGTTTTCTACAATAACCACTGCACCATCAATAATAATACCGAAGTCCAGTGCCCCTAAACTCATCAGATTTGCACTAATCTTCTGCTCTGCCATTCCCGTCAAGGTAAACAGCATTGACAGTGGAATAACGCAAGCCGTGATCAGCGCAGCACGGAAATTACCTAGAAAGAGAAATAAAATAACAATGACGAGGATTGCACCCTCAATCAAATTTTTCTGAACGGTTTTGATCGCCCGATCAACCAAATGCGTACGGTCATACACAGTCTCAATCACCACACCTTTAGGTAGCGATTGCTGGATCGATTGCACCTTTTCATCAATGGCTTGAGCAACGGTACGGCTATTTTCTCCCATCATCATCATGGCAATACCCAATACAGTTTCTTCACCATTATAGGTTGCAGCCCCTGTTCTCAAGTCATGACCAATTGAGACATTGGCGACATCTGCCACCCGAATCGGATAGCCGTTTTTATTGGCAATACTGATGTTCTGGATATCTTCAATCGTGTTTAAAGTGCCGGGAACACGAACCGTTAGCTGTTGTCCATTTTTCTCAATATAGCCAGCACCACGGTTTTCATTATTCTCTGTTAAGGCAGTTTGTAAATCAGACAAAGGAATTTGCAATTGTTGCAATCGGTTCAGATCCGGGGCAACCACATAGGTTTTATTAAAGCCACCAATGCTGTTGATCTCCGCAACGCCTTTTACGCGCTGTAATTGTGGCCTTACAATCCAATCCTGAATTTCACGTAAATCCATAGCCGAATAAGCGGTCCCATCCGGTTTTTTAGCATTTGGTTCGGCTTTAATCACCCATTGATAGATTTCACCTAAACCTGTCGAAATAGGTGACATGTTAGGTTGCACATCTTCAGGCATTTCTCCCATTGCTTCTTGCAAGCGCTGGTTGATAAGCTGTCTGGCCCAGTAAATATCCGTGCCATCTTCAAAAATGATGGTCACTTGCGATAAGCCGTAGCGTGAAATAGAACGGGTTTGTTCCATTTTCGGCATGCCTGACATGGCATTCTCGATTGGATATGTAATCCGCTGTTCCATTTCTAAAGCCGTAAAACCATTGGCTGAAGTGTTAATCTGCACCTGAGTATTGGTAATATCTGGTACAGCATCAATCGGTAACTTTTGATAACTATAAATACCAATAGCAATCCAAGCCGCAATAAACAGCATGACCCAGATTGCGTTATGGATAGAAAACTGGATCAGTCGATCAAACAGTCCTTCAGGTTTTACCGATTCGTGGTCTGGAATTTGAGGAGTTTCAGTGCTCATGTGAAGCCTCTCCTTTTTCCAGCTCGGATTTCAGTAAAAAACTGCCTTGAGCGGCATATTTTTGTCCCTGACTAAGCCCACTCACCACTTCAATCCATTGGCTCTCCCCAGATGATTGCCCTAATTTCACAGGTTGCGGACTGAATTCAACTTTTTGTCCATGCTGAGTGGCGACAAAAACCACATCTTTTCCATCGACATTCTGAACTGCGGACTTAAGTACCCGTAATGCGGTACTTTCACTCCGTTGTTGCAACTGTACGTTCACCATCAAGTTTGGACGTAATTCGGTTGCATTCGATTCAACTTTTGCTCGCACCTGAAGACGACCTGTTTGAATATCCGCTTCAGTATTTAAAGTCTGAATAACAGCTTGATAAACCTTTTCTGTTTGCAAGGATTTAAATTCGATCTTTTGATTCGGGGCTAAGCCCATAATTTCAGAATTTGGAACAATAAACTCAAGCCAGAGTTGATCTAACCGGTCTATCGTAAAGAGTTGATCGGCTAACTGAACATTTTCCCCGAGAACCAAATCCTTTTTACTGATCACGCCAGAAATGGGAGCTTTCAAAATATAGCGTCCGTTACTGGCATTCACTGCACCAAATGCACTTAAACGTGATTGGGCCGCTTGAACCTGAATTTGTGCCCGTTTATAGCTGTTATAAGCACGTTGATAGTCCTGTTTTGCTGAAATGCCCTGTGACCAAAGCTGACGCTCACGATCATAGTCTTGTTTCGCCAGTTCAAGGTTGGTTTGTTCAATTTTAAGATTGGCCTGCTGATCAACTAGATCAGGAACAAGCAACGCAGCCAAAGGCTGTCCTTTCTGAACTTTTTGACCGAGTTCTACATAGACATTTTCTACATGACCACTAAAACTCGGTGAGACGTGCGCTTGCTGGTCAGTATTCACATTCAGTTTGGCAGGATAAGAACTTAATTTAACCACCGGGCCTTGATCGACCGCTGATAATTGTATGCCCTGTTCCACCAGTTGCTTGGCAGTCAGGCTCACACCTTCTGCATGCTCTTCGGTTTCACCGCCATGTTCTTCTCCGCTTTCTTCCTCTGCATGTTCATCTGATGTTTCCGATTTATTCTTACCAGTTAAGATCAAAAAAATACTGAGGAGTACGGTAGCGCCGATAACCAAACTAATCAGTAGAGGTTGAGAGATTTTTCCGCTCTGTTTTTTTAAGCTGTTTTTAAGATCGAACATGTTAATTTCCCCCACCAATGACAGGCATGGCCTGTATGTCTTGCCATAAGTTTTGATTGATTTGTGCAATAGCATCTTTCGACATGACTTCACTTGGGCTAATGCCTAAGCTCAAACTTTCTGCTTCAATGGCCTTTTGCCAGCCATCCCGTAACAACTGGACTTTACGCAGACGGATGTCTTGTAATTGAAGCGTGGCTTGCTGAACATCGGTTAAAGCAAACTTGCCTGCCAAGAAACCTTGTAGCGTCTTACTTTGAACTTGAGTCGCCAAAGGAATTTGAGTCTCGTCAACGACTTTGAATTGCAGCTCTAAACCCTGCAACTCGGTTAAAATTGTGCCTATTTGCAGCGCATTTTGCTTCAGATAAAACTCTTTCTGACGCTCTAATAAGTTCATTTTTTCTTGCGCGATTTTTATGCCATTTTGCTGACGATCGAAAATATTAAGCGGTACACTGACTCCGACTACTAATTGATTTTGTGTGGAGTTTTCCAAGGATTGGGTGCGGTTGACACCTAGGTTTAAAGTGGGGTTAGGACGTGCCTTTGCCCTTAGTTGATCAACCGTTGCTTGAGACTCTAATACCAGTAAAGCTCGATATTTCTCAACGTAGTTTTCCGCTAAATATTCTTGAACCTGTTCATGAGTCGATTTTGGCCAGAGCTTTTGTGAAGAGAGGTTTACCTGCAATGACTTATCAGACGTACCCCATAAATTTGATAATTGTTGGGTGGCCACTTGTACCTGTAAGTCTGCCTGTCTAAAAAGACGGATATTTTCAGCATGGCTTAAACGTGCGCGATTTACATCTACTTGGGCAATACTGCCTGCATTAAAGCGCTTTTCGATTGCTTGAAGGTTTTCTTGGCTCACCCGAAGTTGTTCATTGACAATGTTTTTTTCAAGTTCAGCAATGGCCAGTTGTGACCATACATATTTCACTGCAAGCTCAATTTGTGCTTGATAAATCTTCTGTTTCAGCGCTGTTTTATCTGTAGAGAGACTGGCTAATTTTTGGTTTGCTCTTCGCTCACCAAAAATATCCAAGGGTTGTGATATGCCAATGGTAAGCTCTTTTTCATTATTTGAACCAAATCCCGTTTGTTCAACTGACAGTTCAGGATTTTTAAACAGCTTACTTTGCTGAAGATTCGTGGCATTAATGCTGTTTTGCGTTTCCCAGAAATTTTGGGACGCTTGATATTGGTTAACCTGCTCAATAGCTTGCTGCAGCGTTAAATCTTGAGTACTGGCGACTACGGAAGTACTGAAGCTGATCATTGCAGATAGCAAGATACCGCTACCTAAGGCTGACCAGGATAAATTCAGGATGGAGGTATCCTGATGTAATTTGTTTTTTGACATGAAAATGCCCCACGCATAATGAAATTAGGAGTGGTGGGCTTTTATAAGACTACCCCACCAATAGTAGGGGCAAATCGGGAGGCGGGGTTAATTGATCCAGATAAGGGGGTTTATAAAAAGTTATTCCCAAATAAGTTGGGGTAATGCCGGTCTCAAAATTAGCTTTAAGCTTCAGATCATCGGGTGGGTCAATCTGAATCACGATTGTATTTGAGAAATGACTGCACTTTTCGTTAAAACAAACCTTCTGACAATAGTCATAGATTTCTTTATAGTTTTCTAGGGAATAAAGTGCTTGACGAGGACTATCACTCTTTTCGTCTAAATCGATTGGATTAGAGAGTATTGAATTGGGTATGTTTGGCATTTCATGCAGACAAGCAGCCTCTGCCACACTCCAAATATTCTGGAATGTGAATAAGAGTACCAATATCTGGATTAGAAATGTTTTTCTCTTCATACACAAATCTGTATTTAAAACACCAATCGGAAGCTAACCAAAGCTATCTAAGATCTGATCACAAAATTTAAGTCACCTTAATCTTTTTGCAGCCTTAAGTAAAGATATACAGAGTTTTTGAAAAAAGCATAGGTCTAGATAATCAAGCTAGATTTTTTAGAACTCCACATTGGTCAATTGTACATAAACCATCACAAGTACCTCTTAAATCAGATAATTGTTCAATAAGCTTTTGTTGCTTGATTATATTTTCTCTGATAGCACTGACATGTAAGTCAATTAATTCATTCACATCTGAACAATTTTTCTTGGGATTATCTTTATAGGTGAGTAATTGACGAATTTCATTCAAACTCATATTTAAAGTTCGGCAATTCAAAATAAACTTAATTCGCTCAACATAGCCTATATCGTAAAGGCGGTAATTTCCTTCCGTTCTTTCGGGTTCCGGAATTAAACCTTCCTTTTCATAAAACCTAATTGTTAATACTGAACATGAGGTTTTTTTAGAGAGTTCACCAATTTTTAAATGCATTGAGTTGGTATTTCCAAAAAATCTTGACTCTATAGTAACTATAGGGATTCTAATATTCAAAGTTTATAAATTTTTTTAATGGGTATAATTATGAGTGGTTGTGGATGTAGTAAAGAAACACCATGCAAAGATAAGAAATCTCAACAAGAAAATCATCCATCAATTGCAGAAGCAAACAATTCAAAGAATTGTAATAATACGCTTAGCTGTTGTGGTGAAGAGGAAGAAGAAAAATCTTCATCTCCTTGCTGTAACACTTCAAACAGTTGTGAAGATACCGCTCAATCCTGTTGTGGTTCTGATCCCAAAGAAAATTTAAGCACTGAAGACGTTTTAAAAAATTCGCACTACATGAGTGAATACTTAGTTCCCAAAATGGATTGTTCTGCGGAAGAACAGATGGTTCGTATGGCGCTATCTTCAATTGATGGTGTTCAAAAACTCATCTTTGATTTACCTAACCGTTCTTTAAAGGTTCTACATAATCAAAAAGATGAAAATATAACCACCAAACTTGAAGCTTTGGGTTTTGGTGCAAAGCTTGTGAAGACTGAAACTTATATAAGCAATCAACAGGCTAAGCAAACAAGTACCTACACCATTCCTAAAATGGATTGCTCTGCTGAAGAGCAAATGGTCCGTATGGCTCTTGCAGATATTGAAGCAGTTAAAGGTCTTACTTTTGATCTTCCCAATCGAAAACTGAAAGTCTTCCATAATGAAGGGAGTCAGCAAATTACGGCCAAACTTGAAGGACTGGGTTTTGGGGCGAAACTTGATGAAACACAGCTTTCTTCAGGCGATATACCTAATGAACCTGATCCTGTGAGACAAGCTAAAGTACTTAAACTGTTATTAGGCATTAATGCTCTACTTTTCTTTATAGAATTCATCAGCGGAATTATTGCTGCGTCTACAGGATTGATTGCTGATTCTCTAGATATGTTTGCCGATGCAGCCGTTTATGGTATTGCGCTATATGCCGTCGGAAAAGCTGCGAAATATCAAGTGAAAGCAGCCCATTTCGCAGGTTGGATTCAGTTATTACTTGCTGTCATCGTGATTATTGATGTCATTAGACGATTCATGTTTGGAAGCGAGCCAGAATCAACGCTCATGATTGTTATTGGCCTGCTCGCACTTATAGCTAACGTGACATGCTTATATCTTATTTCTGGTCATCGAGAAGATGGCGCACATATGAAAGCCAGTTGGATTTTCTCGGCGAATGACGTTGTCGTAAATATGGGCGTTATATTTGCCGGTGTACTCGTGGCGTGGACGGGATCAGCTTACCCAGACTTAATCATTGGCATCCTGGTTTCTTTATTCGTGCTTAATGGTGCTCGAAAGATTTTGGCTTTGAAGTAAGAGTATCGAAAATGAATCTATTTCAAGTTAAACAAAATCAGATCGTCAAAATTAGAGATCTCAAAAAAGGTAATCAATACAGTCATACCACTGATCCCGTATTGGAACGGCTCCAACTATTAGGTTTTAGAGAGGGTGAAACTCTACAAGTACTCGCTAAAGGTGTTTTTGGCGGAGATCCTGTTTTAGTTCAAATTGAAACTTCAAGATTCGCATTAAGAAAGAATGAAGCTGAAAGAATTTTTGTAGAGTTAGTATCCAATGAAGATTAAGAACATTGCATTAGTCGGTAATCCAAATTGTGGAAAAACCTCTTTATTTAATACGCTTACTGGTACGCGACAAAAAGTTGCCAACTATGCTGGAGTTACCGTAGAAAGAAAAGAAGGTTCTTTTAAATTACCTTCTGGTGATGCAGTACGAGTATTGGACTTACCCGGAACTTACAGTTTAAAACCTAGTAGTTTAGATGAAGAAGTCACCAGGGCAGTTTGTTTGGGCGAGCTAAAAGGTGAAGTTCTACCCGATATTTTTATATGCGTTGTAGATGCCACAAATTTAAGCTTACATTTGAGCTTGGTTCTCGAAGTTCGTGCTCTAAATCGCCCTATGATTCTTGTATTAAATATGATGGATGAGGTCAAAAAGCGTGGTATTTCCATTGATAAGGATAAACTGTCTCAACTGTTAGGTATCCCTGTAGTTGAAGCTGTCGCAGTTAAAACAAAAGGAATTCAAGATTTAATTAATCAATTAGATCAAAAAAATCTTTTTATTACTCCTTATCATTCTGAATTAAGTCATTTTGAACAGGTCAAACAAATCACCAAACAAGTTATTTTAAATAATGACAGTGGTGATAAAAGAACCGCATTTCTAGATAAAATTTTTCTACATCCTGTATTGGGTTTAGTAATCTTAACTTTAACCATGTTTGTGATGTTCCAGGCGGTATTTATATGGGCAACGCCTTTTATTGAATTCATTGAAAATTTTGTCGCATGGCTCAGTGATTTTATTGGACCACTAATCCAACATCCTCTATTAAAAAGCTTGGTTGTGGATGGGGTAATTGCTGGTGCAGGTAGCGTGCTTGCATATATGCCTCAGATTTTGATTTTATTCTTCTTCATTTTAATGCTTGAAGAGTCAGGCTATTTACCCCGGGCAGCATTTCTTTTAGATAAATTAATGTCTAAAGCCGGGCTTAGCGGCCGTTCATTTATTCCTCTGCTATCCAGTTTTGCTTGTGCCATTCCCGGAATTATGGCAACCAGAAGTATCAGCTCTGAACGGGACCGATTAGCAACAATTATGATTGCACCCTTGATGACCTGTTCAGCAAGATTGCCAGTATATGCTTTATTGATCGCGGCATTTATTCCCAACCAATTAATCTACGGCTGGTTAAGTCTGCAAGGATTAGTCCTTTTTGGTCTTTATATGTCGGGAATAGTCTCAGCGTTATTAGTTTCAGTCTTTCTGAAGTTGGTTCGAAAAGATAAAACTGAAAGTATTTTTATTTTTGAACTTCCCACATACCGAATTCCAGATATTAGAAATATTGCATTAGGCTTATATGATAGGGCAACTATTTTCTTAAAACGAGTTGGTGGCATTATCGTTGCGCTGTCTATCTTGTTATGGGTGCTAGTCACGTTCCCTCAACCACCAGATAATGCAACCATGCCGGCCATTAACTATAGTTTAGCTGGTCAGTTAGGGCATTTAATTCATCCTATATTTGCGCCTATTGGGTTTACATGGGAAATATGTATTGCACTCATTCCTGCTATGGCAGCAAGGGAAGTTGTAATTGCTGCTCTTGGGGTGATTTATGCGATGTCAGGTGATGAAGATACAGTAACTCAAAGTCTGTTAAGTCAAATTTCAGGCCCGGATGGATGGGGGTTAGCCACAGGTTTATCATTATTGGTATGGTTTATTTTTGCTCCCCATTGTCTTGCTACGTTAGCAACAATTAGACGAGAAACTGGCAGCTGGAAACAGCCCATCATTATGGCAACTTATTTGTTTGCATTAGCCTACATCTTTTCATTCATCACATATCAAGTTGCGAGTAATCTTTAATTAGCAAATGAATAAAATAAGGGAGCTAGCTCCCTTATTTTATTGAAATACTCACTATAAATGAAGCGCTTTTACAAGAAAAACTGTATAGATATCAATAATATTAAACAGCTTCCTAAGAAAACTTCTAATTTAATTATAAATTATGAAAGAGTTCCCTCTTTTTAGTGCAATTCATGAAATTAGGTTTAAATATCAAAAATTATGGCTTAATGAAGAGCATGATCTTGTAGACACTTTTAGTGAAATAATAATCAAAATATTGGAATGCTCCCAGTAGCCTAGACACAAAACCGATTCTAAAATTCTTATACTCGATATGGATAATTATTCTGAAAATTTTTTAGTATTAATTTCTTGTAGATAAGTGAAGATCTCATCTACTGTAGCTCTCGCTGTTCTAGAAACGCCAATTAATGTTGCAGATGCCATACCTGTCCAATCTCCATATCCAACTAACCACAAGTTAGGTAACTTAATAGACCTTCCATTTTGAACTTCTACAAAGTTATCTCGCTCTACTATATCTATACTTTTTAGATGATTTAATGAAGCCTTAAATCCAGTACACCAAATAATCACATCAATTTTCTCTTTTTTTCCATCTGGCCAAATAACTGCATCTGTAGCTAAAGATTGAAAAGGTGGACGGCTATGTAAGACTCCTCTATTCCTTGCCTCTTTGACACTATCGATCATCACAATATCACCTAGGCCACCTATTGGCTGGTCAACTTTTCTTCCTTCTTGTTGTACTTTTAAACGCTCAGTTGCTCTTAAAAACAGTACTCGACCATCGACATCATCAGGTAAAAATTGAGGCGGAGTTTTTGTGACCCAAATGGTTTCAGCAACTTGTGAAACCTCAGCGAGTATTTGCGCGCCCGAATTCCCCCCACCCACCACGATGACTTTCTTATCTTTAAATGAATCTGCATTCAGGTAATGGGCTGAATGTAACTGCGTGCCTTGAAAGTTTTCCTGTCCCGGATAATCAGGAATAAACGGCTGGCGCCATGTCCCTGTTGCACTGACCACCACCTTGGCTCGCCAAAACTTTTCTCCAGCATATACGTCTAAATACTTTCCCTTCGATTCCACACGATCGACATGTACTGGACGAACAATCGAAAATTGATATCTCTGTTCATAAGCCGATAAATACTGGATCACCTCATTTCGTGTTGGATAGGTCTGTTCAGTGATGGGCATCATCCAACCGGATAGAGAACTCCAGGTATTAGGAGAAAAAAGACGCAATGACTCCCAGGTATGCAGCCAGGCACCCCCCGCTTGATTTTGCTCATCCAATATAATGAATGGGATTTTCTTGCGCTTTAAAAAATAAGCGGTAGATAAAGCGGCCTGCCCACCACCGATAATGATCACATCAGTTTCAGTCTGTTTCTGGTTCAAAGCCTTCACCTTTTCCTTATTTATCTCTGACTTCTTTAATGTAAAAACCCAATCATGAAGACTGGGTTTTTACAATATTCATTGTACCTTTAACAGCACTTCATCGGTACAGCATAAAAGTGTTACTGACCTGGCAATGAGGCGCAGTATTTAATACCATCCAGCATTTATAAACTGCGCTGATTTACACGCTTGGACAACTCTTCAGCCGATTCCTTGCGTTCAGAATAACGATCTGTCAGGTATTTGCTTTGTCCACGAGTCAGTAGGGTGAACTTAAATAACTCTTCCATCACATCCACAATCCGGTCATAGAAAGCCGAAGGTTTCATTCGTCCATCTTCTTCAAACTCCAAAAAAGCTTTTGGAACTGAAGACTGATTTGGAATGGTGATCATCCGCATCCACCGCCCCAAAATACGCATCTGGTTCAGGCTGTTAAATGACTGTGATCCGCCACTGACTTGCATCAAGGCAAGAGTTTTACCTTGGGTAGCACGGATTGCCCCTCCTGCCAGTGGAATCCAGTCGATTTGAGATTTAAAGATTGAACTCATAGAACCATGGCGTTCAGGTGAACACCAGACCATGCCTTCTGACCATGCTAAAAGCTCATGCAGTTCTTTTACTTTTGGATGCTCAGTATCCGCATCTTCTGGTAAAGGAAGCCCTTTAGGATGAAAGATTTTTATTTCCGCCCCAAAATGCTCAAGGATTCGACCGGCTTCAAGAACTGCAAGGCGACTGTAAGAACGTTCTCGATTAGAGCCATACAGCAGCAAAATTCGCGGAGGATGAGCAAGTTCTTTGGCTTGAACTTTTTCAAAGGTGGGTTGCTCAAGAAGATTTAGATCTACATTTGGGAGATTCATAGAGTTAGGCCTCTTTAAAAACTTTCTTTCTCAGCCAGAGTGAAACACTCACCAAGGCAATCAACACAGGAACTTCGACCAGTGGGCCAATAATCGTGGTAAAAGCAACAGGCGAAGCGATACCAAAAGTTGCAATCGCTACTGCAAGTGATAATTCAAAATTATTCCCCGCTGCGGTAAATGCAATTGCTGTGGTCTTAGGATAGTCATTGCCCATCCATTTACTCATAAAGAAGCTGATGAAGAACATTAAAACGAAGTAAATGGTTAAAGGAATCGCGATGCGTAAAACTTCAAGCGGAAGACTCACGACATCACCGCCTTTTAGGCTAAACATGGCCAGAATGGTGAACAGCAAAGCCATTAAACTCAGCGGACTGATTTTCGGAATGAACTTGGTTTCATACCATTCCACGCCTTTCTGTTTCACCAAAATCCATCGCGTTAAGAAACCTAATAAGAACGGAATACCAAGATAAACCAGAACAGCATGGGTGATGGTCCAGAAATCGACATTAATGACCTGCGAAGCGACACCAAAATAGGGTGGAAGGAAGGTCAGGAATAACCAGGCATAGGTACTGAAAAATAGAATCTGGAAGATGCTGTTAAAGGCAACTAATGCTGCAACATATTGATTATCACCACAGGCCAAGCCATTCCACACCAGAACCATGGCAATACATCGAGCAAGACCAATCAGGATGACACCGGTCATATATTCTGGATAACTATGTAAAAATATGATTGCCAGGGCAAACATGAGTACTGGCGCGATCAGCCAGTTTTGTACTAAGGACAAAGTAAGGGTTTTCTTATCCTTAAACACTTGTGGCAAAGTCGCATAGTTCACTTTTGCCAGTGGTGGATACATCATTAGAATAAGACCAATCGCGATTGGAATATTCACTGAATCAATGCTTAATTTATCGAGTGCGACAGAAGCCTGAGGAAAGAAGTTTCCGATGGCAATGCCTAAGGCCATGGCAATAAAAATCCATAGCGTCAGGTTGCGATCTAAAAAAGATAAGCGTTTTTCAGACATTTCACTTACTCAACGTTCGAAATTTGATTAATTGCTGCAATCAATTCTGAGCGAGATAGTTTATCTACATTAAGTTTAAATAAAGCATCTAAGCGACGATTGATATGTTCAACAGTGCTCATAAAGGCTTTCATTTTTTCTTCTTTATTCACGTCTAAGTGTGAAGGATCAGCCAAGCCCCAATGTGCCTTGATTGCTCCACCCAAATAAAGTGGACATGCTTCTTGAGCAGCAGAATCACATACTGTGATCACAACATCAGGTTGATATTGTTCACAATCATTAATCGTTTTACTCCATAAACCTTCGGTAGATAATCCTAAGTTTTCAAGGGTTTCTAAAGTTAGCGGGTGAACTTGACCTGAAGGCTTACTCCCAGCGCTATAGGCTTTCCAACCTTCTGGTGCTCGGCTATTAAACAAAACTTCAGACAAAATGCTACGGCAGCTATTTCCAGTACATAAAAATAAAAATTTCATTGAATTACTCACAATAACTATTTACAGAAAGGGGGTGTTGATCATCCAGCTTTGATTGAGATTGAACCGTCTTCAAAATATCTAAAATTTCATAACACCAGTTGGCCAATTTTGGATTGATACTGTAGTAAACCCATTGGCCTTGTCTGCGATCTTGAAGTAGCCCTGAAGCACGTAAAAGGGCTAAATGTCTTGAAATTTTCGGTTGACTGAGTTGTAGTTTTTCAGTCAAATCACATACACATAGTTCTTTATTTTCAACAATTAATGTCACTATATTGAGACGTGTTTCATCTGATAAGCATTTAAAAAAATTAACTTGATCCATATAAATCTCCTTCACATTCTTTCCATTCAAGAGATGAGAAAGTACTATTTAATTCTTTGGCCATTTTCATCAATAATTTTTTCACCATCTTCTTTGCTAAATGCGCCTTTCTGAGGAAACGGGAGAATATCCAAAACAACTTCAGAAGGACGACACAAACGTGTACCTAAATCCGTAACAACGAATGGGCGGTTAATCAAAATAGGATGTTGAAGCATAAAATTTAAAAGCTGTTCATCAGACCAATCTTCCCGAACAATTTCTAAATCAGAATATGGAGGTACATTTTTACGAATTGCTTCTCTAACACTTAAACCAGCACTACGAATAAGTTCAATTAATTCTGCTTTCGAAGGTGGGGTAATTAGATATTCAATAACGATTGGTTCAATTCCTGCATTTTGAATTAAAGCTAAGGTATTCCTTGATGTACCACACTCAGGATTGTGATAAATCTTTATGGTCGAGAACATTTTGACTAACACTGCTATTAGAAACTCAGATATACTTATATACGTATTTCCACATATATGTAAATACGTATATTGATTTTATTTAAATTACTTAATGTCAATAAATGTATATATATTCTTGCAAATTCTTATGAGTGAGAAAAAACTCGTTATTTAAATATGTAAATTTAGAGTATACCCTAAAGTGACAATCTAAAAGTTCGTAAAAGCATGTCTCATTTAAATGATTTTTAATCATAAGTAACATGTAACTTTGGTATTAAAGATTTATAATTTACGAAATTGTTCATTTTTATCCAATTGGGGCATGAAAAAGTGAAAGGTCAAAAAGTAGGTTATGTCCGGGTCAGTTCAGTCGAGCAAAATATGGGACGTCAACTTGAGGGAATTGAAGTCGATCGAATTTTTGTTGATCGCGCTTCAGGTAAAAATACCGATCGACCTAAATTTCAGGAAATGTTGAACTATGTCAGGGAAGGCGATCAAGTTGTTGTACATTCCATGGATCGTTTTGCGCGAAGCCTAAAAGATTTGGTCACTGAAGTAGATAAACTGGTCAAACGAGGGATCGCCATCCAGTTTGTAAAAGAAAATATTACTTTTACGGCCCAATCCACTCCGATGGATAATTTGATGCTGCAACTGATGGGTGCTTTTGCACAGTTCGAACGTGAGATCATTTTAGAACGGCAAAAGGAAGGAATTAAACTAGCCTCTACTCAAGGAAAGTACAAAGGCCGGGTACATAAATTAAAACCCGACCAAGCTGAAGCTTTACGGCAGGCATGGAAGGAGGGGAAGTACCCTTCAAAAATGGCATTAGGCCAGGCATTTGGAATTAGTCGCCAGGCGGTATACCGCTATTTAAAAGACAGTGAGTAACTCATTGAAATTTGCGAATAGACTTAGTTTCACGATGAAAATCGTGAAACATTGATTAAATAATAAGTGCAGAAAGCAAATAATCACAAAGTTTCCGGCCTATAAATTTTTGATTTAGCAATAATTAAATCCATTACAATTCAAATTTTTCAGCAACGACTTATCTTTGTTAAAATAGTATTAATTTATTTTTTTTAGGACAAACCTTAACAAAATTACAAATTTGTAATTTGGTTGTCATTTAGGTGTATATATCTAGGAATTAGTATATGAAGAAATTATTTTTTGGTCCAAGATATGATTAGATTCAATAATATATATATGAAGATTGTTTTAGTTATTTTTACTATAGTTTTTTCAACCAGTAGTTTTGCTGATGGGGGACTTCGTTTCTTAGAGAAAAATTTAGAAATAATTAACAATGAAAAAAGCAAAGGGTGTGAAGAGAATTAATTCAAAATTATAATGAAGCACATATAACTAGGAAAACTAAAAATTAGTTATTTTTAGTATGGTGTAACTAAGATTAATTAATTTTTTTAAATCGAATGATAAATATATTTATTGTTTTTAATTTATTCTTTACCATTTTCAAATTTTTAAATAATCCGAAAAGACTATTTTAAACTTTAGGGTTACATATGCTCCTATACATAGGCAGGAATAAATATGCAACTTAGTATATTTGCAACAATAGTACTGGAAAGATTCATGTAATAATGCTTAAAACTCTCTTTAGTTAGGGAGGCATTGGAATTGGAGAAAAAGTAAAGTGCCCACTAGCAAATGTGGTTATTGGAGGAATTATCTCATCAACCCTTCTTATGTTGGTTTTATTACCAATATTGTCCCGGTGGATAAATGAAAAGAAAGCTTCTTGACCAATTATAGTAAGCAATTTTTAGCAGAAATATTGAGGCTTACTCAAGTCTCTCAGCTAATCGTAAATAGAATAAGGAAACTATTGTATGTCAGAAGATCATTCTCAGAGCCACGCGGCTGTTACTGAAGAGAATAGTAAGAAGTTAATATTTACTGTAGGTTTGACCACTACGTTTTAATCGTAGAAATTATAACCGTTTTTATTACTCAAAGTTTAACTTTTGTGATTATCTAAAAACACATAGCGGTCGAATGGCCATATTAACTGACTTAAAATCAGTCGCATACTTTAATGTAGCGGTTCTGATAGCACAAAAGTTCGCAGCATGAAAACGGAACCGGCATAATTGATTTATAGTGAACCCATACACTAAGCATAATGATTTAGAGGACGATAATCCCAATGAAAAAATTCCTTTTAGGAGCTGTTGCCGCATCTGTTTTGGCCTTTTCAGGCAATGCTATGGCCAATTTTGTGGCAGGTCAGGACTATCAGGTGGTTGCAAAACCAGTCAAAGTCGAAAAACCGGGCAGAATTGAGGTACGTGAATTCTTCTGGTACGGCTGTGGTCACTGTTTCGCGCTTGAACCACATATGCAGGGCTGGTTGAAAAAATTACCAAAAGATGTACGTTTTGTACGTACGCCGGCTGCAATGAATCCACTCTGGGAGCAGGCAGCGCGTGCTTATTATGTGTCTGAAGCATTGGGTGTGCGTCAAAAAGCACATTTACAATTATTCCATGATATTCATGATAAGCAACGTCCAATTTTAGAACAGGCGCAATTGGCCAAGTTCTATACCCGCTATGGTATTCCTGAAGCGAAATTTAACAGCACTTATAAATCTTTCCCGATCACTTCGAAAATTGCCCAAGCCAAAAATCTGGCTGCTCAGTATCAGTTAAGTGGTGTTCCGGCAGTGACCGTGAATGGTAAATATATTGTGCAGGGTAATGATGCCAAAGTCATTCAGGTGGTGAATTACCTGATCGAGAAAGAGCGTAAAGCCAAATAAGACGCGATTGATTATCTCTAAAAAAAACCTGCATCGAATCTGCAGGTTTTTTTATTTAAACTGGAGGAATGGTTATTTACGTCCTGACTGCCGGATCTGGTGTTTCTATCGGCGGGCGATACCAGTGTAAAATTCCTCGGAATAAGAGCTGCATCTGCAACACGCTTTGCGCTTTAAAGTAATGAATTTTCCTTTCTATTTCAACACGCAGAATTGCCGAGGCGCCCCGACGCTCTACAACAAACAAATTCTAATCTAAGATTTACATAAATAGACTGATAAAGTTTAAAAGGAATAAATATTAATTTAAACAACATGGAAATTCTTGTTAATTTCAACAGAAATATGAACAATCTCTTCATGAATTGACAAAGCTTTACGAACTACCTCTGCTGTTAAGGAGTCATTAACTGTATTTAGGGATAAAATACATGAAAATTTACTTCTACCTACTTTCCAGACATGCAGATCAGTAATCGTAATTTGGTTATCTAATTCCTCTACAACTTCCTGAATCTCCTTTACTACAGGATGTTCCATCTCTGCATCAAGCAATGTTTTACCTGTTTCTCTAATCAATCCCCAAGACCATTGTGCTACAAGCACTGCACCTACGATCCCTAGAATTGCATCTAAAAAATCCCATCCAAAATACTTCCCTGCGAAAAGTGCAATAATCGCTAATACAGAAGTTACTGCATCTGCTACTACATGAAGAAAAGCGGCTTTCTGGTTTAAGTCATGGTCATCATGAGAGTGATGATGATCGTGGTGGTGGTCATGGTCATCATGAGAGTGATGATGGTGGTGGTGACCATTTTCACGTAGTAACCAGGCACAAATAAAATTAACGATCAAGCCAACAATCGCAATTGAAATTGCCTCGTTGTAGTGAATATTCACAGGATTGAATAAACGTTCTATCGATTGAACACCCATGAATACAGCAACAACCATCAATAAAATGGCACTCGAATATCCAGCTAAGATTTCTATCTTCCATGTACCGAAACAGAATCTCTGATCACGAGCATATTTTCGAGCCATTTTATAGGCAAAATAAGCTAAGCCCAATGCCAACATATGAGAACTCATATGCCATCCATCAGCCAATAAAGCCATGGAATTAAAGAACCATCCTCCAAAAATTTCAAACACCATCATTACACCAGTGAGGATGGTTGCGATTAAAATTTTCTTTTGTGCTAAAGGATTTCCTTCGTCAAATTGATGCGAATGGTCACTTTTAACATTATTTAGATATTACATTTTATTGCACCACAATTAATACTCCCCCATAGTATATGTTCTTGAGGTTGAATAGTATGTCTCACTTAAATCAGAACAAAAAAATTTTAAATCGGATTAGACGAATTCAAGGTCAAACTAATGCCCTTGAACAGAATATTTTAAATTCTGAAAATTCTTGTATTGAGGTATTACAGCAAGTTGCAGCAATTAAAGGTGCGATAAATGGCTTAATGAATGAGTTAATAGAACTTCATCTTAGAGAACATGTACTCGGTGATACTGAGAAAATAAAGGAAAAAGAACTAAATGAATTTTTAGCTTTAGTTAAACGCTACTTATAACTTTAAAGCACAGTCTTTTAAATAAAAAACTGTGTGCGCACCTATTAATGACAGTGGTAATCACCAGTTTTACTGTTGGTATGACAACCCTGTGAGTTCGTTCCCCCAGAATGAGCATTCGCATAGGTAAATGACATGCCTATAAAGCATATTAATAAAATTCTTTTCATCTTAATCCCTCTCAAATAATTAGAATATCAACTGTATGATATTTAATAAAAGCCAACATGGCTTAGACTATTTCCAAATATATAAAGTAAAGCCAACAAAACTTTAAATGTATATAAAAAATGGTTAAATAATTGCAAGGGGGGCTTTAAAACGTTTTAATCGTAAAGCATTTCCTAGTACAAATATTGACGAGAGAGCCATTGCACCAGCAGCAAATACAGGAGAAAGTAGCAGTCCAAATTGCGGATAAAGTACACCTGCTGCAATAGGAATCAGAGCTGCATTGTAAACAAATGCCCAAAATAAATTTTCACGAATATTGGTTATAGTCGCTTTGCTTAAAGCGATAGCATTTGGCACTCCTTTCAGGTTGCCAGACATCAAAACCACATCAGCAGCTTCAATAGCTACGTCTGTACCTGTACCTATTGCTAAACCAATATCTGCTTCTGCAAGTGCAGGGGCATCATTAATGCCATCTCCAACATATGCGAGTTTACCATATTGATTTTTTAATTTTTTAACGGCCTCTATTTTACCTTCTGGTAAGACTTCTGCAATAACCTCATCAATACCTAGTTTTTTTGCAATCGCTTGAGCTGTATGACGGTTATCACCTGTAATCATGGCAACCTTTAAACCTAACTGATGTAACGCTTCAATTGCAGCAAATGTTGATTCTTTAATTGGATCTGCTACAGCAATAATGGCAGCAAGTTTCTGGTCAATCGCAACATAGAGAGGGGTTTTTCCTTCTTCTCCCAAACGATCCGAAAATTGAGAAAAAACAGTAGGATTCAAACCTAGTTTTTCCATATATCGATCTGCACCAATATGAACCAAATGCTCAGAAACCTTCGCTTCTATTCCGTAGCCGGTCACTGATTTAAAATCAGCAACAGGAGACAGGATTAATTCCTTATCTATAGCGGCTTGTACAATTGCTCGAGCAATAGGGTGCTCAGACTTTGATTCAACGGCTGCCATCAGTGAAAGTACGGTATTGTATTCAAAACCTTCTAAGACATGCAGATCGGTTAAAATTGGTTTCCCTTCAGTCAGAGTCCCTGTTTTATCAACTGCAACCACTTTAGTTTCTTTGAGCAGCTGTAAAGCTTCACCTTTACGAAATAAAACCCCCATTTCAGCACCCCGCCCAGTTCCCACCATGATTGATGTAGGCGTTGCAAGTCCCATCGCACAAGGACATGCAATAATGAGTACCGCAACTGCATTAACTAAGCTAAACGTTAGGGCTGGCTCAGGGCCGAAGATAAACCAAGTAATAAAAGTTAAAAGAGAGAGACCCATTACTACAGGTACAAACCACATGGTAATTTTATCAACCAATGCCTGAATAGGCAGCTTGGAACCCTGTGCCTGTTCAACCATTCGGATGATTTGAGAAAGCACTGATGAACTACCAACAGAGGTGGCTTTGATATTTAAGCTGCCACTTTGGTTAATTGTTCCTCCTACCACAGTAGAGCCTATCGTTTTTTCAACGGGCATAGGCTCGCCAGTAATCATGGATTCATCAATAAAACTTTGGCCGTGAATAACTTCACCATCGACAGGGATACGCTCGCCTGGTCTAATCTCTACAATCGTTCCTGTTTGAACTTCGGCAATCGGAACTTCTATCACCTGATTATTGAGCTGTATTCTGGCAACTTTAGGCTGCATTCCAACTAGATGTTGAATTGCTAAAGACGTTCGGCCTTTTGCCTTGGCTTCAAAAAATCTACCTAATAGAATTAAAGTGATAATAACCGCTGCAGCTTCATAATAAACATTGACCGTGCCTTGTGGCAGGACACTTGGAAAGAAAGTAGCAACCACTGAATAAAGATAAGCAGCCAATGTTCCTACAGCCACCAAGGAATTCATGTCTGGTGCTAAGCGGAATAAACTTGGGATGCCCTTTTTGAAGAAGCGTCGGCCTGGAAAAATTAATGCTACTGTGGTCAAGAAAAATTGCATTAACCAGCTATTTTGTTGGCCAATGTTATCCATCATAAACGTATGAAAGGCGGGAATCAGGTGTGATCCCATTTCTAAAATAAAAACGGGTAGAGTCAATAAGACTGACAAAATTAAATCTTTTTTAAGTTTTTCTAATTCAATATTTTTTTTATCTTGAAAGCTTTCCGTAGTTTGATGAACTGACTTTGCTTCAAACCCTGCTTTGGTGACAGCCTGAATTAACGAGTCACGAGTGACAGATGAGCTTGCCTGAATAGTCGCTTTTTCAGTAGCCAGATTTACATGAGCTGATTCCACACCCTCAACAGATTTTAAGGCCTTTTCTACTCGACCTACACAAGAAGCACATGACATACCCTCAATCGTAAGCTCTATTGGTTGCAGCGCTTCCACTTCGTAGCCTGCTTTTTCTACGGCTTTAATTAAAGTAGCGCGATCAAGTGGTTGATGCGCATAAATGACTGCTTTTTCGGTAGCCAGATTTACATGAGCCGATTCAACACCCTCAACAGATTTTAAAGCTTTTTCCACACGGCCTACACAAGAAGCACATGTCATCCCCTCAATCTCTAATGTTTCACTGTAGTGTGGCGTATCAGTCATTTCGGTACTCATATACGATCTCTATCATTTAGATATGCTGAGTTCTATATGCGAAGATCAGCTCGAACCAAGATTAGGGGGAATTCAGGGATTACTTTTATTTCAAGCAAGTACAGGTTTTATCTGTACGATGAGGAAAATAAGAGAGAGTAAAAGTGGTAAGGAATTCCCACTGTTACTCTAACAGAGATTAAGCAGGATCAGCTGTAAATCCACGCTCACTGAGAGTGGCAATGACTTGATCCTGACTCACCGTTGTGTTGATTTCAACAATACGGTTTTGTAAATCAATATCGAGTGAGGCATTCGAGTCGAGCTCTTTAATTGCGGTAGTAATGCCGCGTGCACAACCACCACAAGTCATATTAGCGATGTGAAATTTCATATGTTGCTCCTTTTTAACAAAACATTTGTTTAAAACATTAGAACAGTAACTCTAAACTTTCACCATACAACCAGCCTTTTTCTGAATCAGTTACTCGCTGTAACTTGGTCTGTTTACAACCTTACAGTTTTCTTCAGAGTATTCCAAAGAAGAGTGTTCTAATGACTACAGTAAAAGTACTTAACCAACATTAATGTGACTTTAAAATGACATTTTTGTCATCTACGATCACTCTGAAATTTATAAGATTAGTTATTTCAATCAATGGTAGTGAACTGAATAGATGAGACCGTTATGGGTTGAAGATAAGCTAAAAACCGGTGACTACCTTTATGTATAATGCCTCATGATGCGATTTTACTGTTCTGATTGTCGTAAGTTGACAGTCCAGTAGAAACTTTATTGCTCAGCTACAAAAGATAAATGCAGTAATGTTAAATTTCCTCAATTCCCTTATTTTGAAATTCTCTTATTCAATACCCACGACAGTGGTTATATAGCCTGTTGTTAATAGAATTGATAGACCTAATAACATCTCAAATAAAATGGCATGACTAAGGTGTTTAGCGAATTTAGGATGTTGAAGACGCGGGGTGAAATACCATTTGTTGAAGGCAGCTAAAAGTAGAATACTTATAACAAAAAACATTTTAACCATGAAACCATAGCCATATGCAGTATTGATTAAGGTATTAAAATCTTTAATTAAAAGAAGAGCTACACTAGCGCCACAGGCGATTAATATCCCAACAATGAAAGCAGCAATACGTCCAAATACATGCATGCGATCTTTTAAAGGTAAACCACTTATTTCCCGGCTGGTTTTCCATAACGGATATAAAGACCCCATCCATAACGACATAACTAGAATATGGATTGATAATAAAATTTGAGCAAGTAAGGTTAAATTAGCGACATGTCCGAGCTGGGAAAAACTAAAAATAATCGGGATAAGTAAAATACAAAATATTGAACTTTCAATTATAGAAAACTGACCTTTGTTCCTGTTAACTTTAACCACCATGAGAAGAAGTAAAAGAGCAAAACTAATAGAACGAAGAACGTATATATACCCCGTCGGAGTATTAACCAATATATTAATATACGTGGGGTCCACCATCCCTGTAATACCAGTATTGGCAAAACTACCAATCAGAATAAAAAATCCCAAGGTACTGGAAATTAGGCCTAATCCAGCGCCAATTGTAATATATTTAAGAATCGATTCTTTTAGTTCAAGATATTGTCTAAGTAAAAAATAGCAAAAGGCTCCACCAACGACAAAAGCTACACTTAAATATAAAATAACCTTAGTTAACCAAGTGGCCCACATCCAATATTCAGAAATCATTATTTTTGTCCATTCTAGAACAACATGCCAGCACCTCACTGACATGTTGAAAGGTAATCAATTCTTATTTAGTTGATTTGATAGTGAAACTATATTCACCATTCATGTTGTGACCATCTTTCCCCATTGTTGTCCAGACAACGGTATATTTACCTTTTTTCAGTTTCGGAAGAGCGACATCAAAGGATTTCTTTAAGTCATGAGTAACTTTATATTTTAAAGGAACATCTCTTCGCTGAGCATCCAGTAACTTAATATTCATCAACATAACCTCTGCACCAAAGTTAAGGGTCAAGTTCTTTGGTTGACTAAGGATAGATGCATTTTCCGCAGGAATCGCACTCACTAAACTCACATGAGCGAACGTAGTTGTAGTAGCCACAATCATCGTTGCAGCTACTACAACATTACGTAGAGCAGTCATTTTATTTTGAAATAATTTCATTTACGTTTCCTCTTGATTCGTTAGTTCATTAGAGATGACTTTATAAAATCTATATTTAATGAGACCACATCATCTCCTCTTATATTTCAATTATTAGTGAGAGACAGAAACAGAGCGATGACTTCAAAATTACATTTTTGTCATTTTTAAAATTTAAAATCTTTAACTATTAAAATAATCTTATTGAAAAATAATGATCATTTAACAAACAAATTATGTAGGTGGTTGATTTATGAAATGTAGTAATCATTTTGTCTAAGAAAATAGTAGCTATTTAATTTTTTATATTTTAGTTTAAATATAAACATGTTATGTTTAATTTGATCTAATATAAATTTGTGGGCTAAGCACATGACTCAAACACGTCCAAGAATGACCAAATTATTTGAACAGCTTGGTTTAGCTTCTACTGAAGAAGCAATTGCAAAATTCATAGAGAGCCATCAGCTAGCTGGAGATGTTTTTTTAACACAAGCAATTTTTTGGACTGATGCTCAACGTCATTTTTTAGAAGAAAAACTACACTCTGATGGTGAATGGACGACAGTGATTGATCAATTAAATGAGTCTTTACATGAAAATTCAGTAAAATAATTTTCCGTTAGTATTAAGGATCTACATTCTTCCCTGCATTGAATACAACTCATTCATACAGTAGTACTGTTTTGGAGATGGAATCTCTATTATATAAGTAGTAGATTCCTTACTCTGAAATTTGGATTATAAACCCTAATATTAAAAATAATCTTCTTTACCTTCTATCTAATAAATATACCAATAAGTTTAATAATTAAATTATCCACCCTTTTTTCTATAAAAAACTATTTTGATCAACTGTATTTTTTCTTTAAAGGAATAACAGTGTAAATTACATTAAGAATGTGTCTCTAACTAGCCTTGGAGTCATCTAATCATTTCATTTTTATTTTTTTAAGCACATAAAATCATAACAACTTTAATAGTTTTAAAAGATTAATATTAAATAAAATTTTTGTCATCTCAGCATAGACTATATATTTCGAGAAGATCTCAAAATTACATTTTTGTCATTTTTAAAAATAATTAATTAATAGTGCTAAAATTTTTAAGAGAGACAGAGAATAACCAAAAATTTCATCAGTTTAGTAGTCAAATTCCTAGACTCTGTTCAGTACTAAAACATAGCTTTTACTTCCAAATTATTTAAAGGAAAAAATTATGATGAAATTCAAAAACATTTTTTTGGGCTTATGTATCGCAGCCGCGTCATTGAATACATTTGCACAGCAATCCGATGAACACAAAGATCACCACCCTGAAAAAACAGCACCATCTGCAGTAACAATTAAGCAAACAGTTACCAGCACCACTGCTACAGATAAAATGGCTGCAATGGATCAACACATGAAGGCGATGCAAGCCATGCATGAGAAGATGATGGCTGCAAAAACCCCACAAGAACGTCAGAAACTTATGGCTGAGCACATGAAACTCATGCAAGGAGGTATGAGTATGATGAAACAGATGGGCAGCCAAAGCATGAATGCAAATATGGCTGACCGTCAGCAGATGATGGAAAAACGTATGGACATGATGCAATCCATGATGCAGATGATGATGGACTGTATGCCTCCGTCAGCAACTAAATAGTTACCCATGAATTAGGGGAAAGCACCATGAATCACCAACACCAAGAAAATAATTCAGTACCTAACTTCTGGTCTACACGTTATGCCATTGGTCTAATCGTGCTGGGTGGTATCGCAGCTTATTTTCTATTAACGGAACATTTGGCCCACGTTATCGGTGCTTTGCCTTATTTATTCCTTTTAGCGTGTCCACTGATGCATATTTTTATGCATGGTGGTCATGGGCATAACCACTCGCAGCAAAAAAAATCCGATATATCTGATAACAAAAAATAGCTCTTATCAGGAGATCCATCATGAATCATGCGGAATCGGCTTATGGTTTATGGACGCTGGTTATCATTAACTCAGCAGTTTTTATCATGTTCGCTTTCAGTTTTTTTAGACCTTCCACTGCGCGCGATTGGCGTACATTTGGGGCCTTTTCGGCTTTTATCATTGCTCTATTTGTCGAAATGTATGGTTTTCCTTTAACCATTTACCTGTTATCTGGTTGGCTTCAAACTCGCTTCCCTCAACTTGACTTACTTTCTCATAATGCAGGTCACTTGTGGTCAACGCTATTAGGTGAAAAAGGTGATCCACATTTTGGCATTTTGCATATCGCCAGTTACGTTTTCTTGGGTTATGGATTTTACCTGTTATCAACGTCATGGCACGTGCTGTACAACGCGCAACGTCAGCATTCTTTAGCGATCACAGGCCCTTATGCACGTATACGTCACCCACAATACGTGGCTTTTGTGATGATCTTGCTGGGTTTTTTATTGCAATGGCCAACTTTACTGACACTGATTATGTTTCCAATCCTACTCTTAATGTACAGCCGCTTGGCAATTAAGGAAGAGGCTGAAATGAGTAAACAGTTTGGCGCTGTCTATGACAGCTATGCTCAACAGACTCCGAGATTTATTCCAAAATTCGGCCATAAAACCACTTTTCCATAAGAGAATTATTTATGTCAGATCAAAAAAATCATAACCAGGACCATATGGCACAGGCTACAACAGACGTACTGAAAGACCCAGTCTGTGGTATGACCGTCACTGAAGAATCGAAATACCATGAGGAATTTAAGGGGAAAACTTACTTTTTTTGCAGTGATAAATGTCAATCAAAGTTTCATAGCAGCCCGGTGCAATATATCGCTAAACCCGCAACGACGACTGCCGATGCACATACACAGCATCATCAGACTGTTCAACACGTTAATGCGGCAAGCACAACAGGTACGACCATCTATACATGCCCAATGCATCCAGAAATCAGGCAAGATCATCCTGGAAACTGTCCTAAATGCGGAATGACACTGGAGCCACTCATTCCTGAATTAGAGGAAGATGAGAATCCGGAGTTACGTGATTTCCGCCGACGCTTCTGGTGGACACTGCCATTGACCATCATCGTGACTTTTTTGGCGATGTTTGGTCATCAAATGAACCTGTTCAATATGGCTGTTCAGAGCTGGATTGAACTGGTGTTGTCACTCCCAATTGTACTTTGGGCAGGTTGGCCATTTTTTTCCCGGGGTTGGCAATCGGTTGTGAATCGCAGCCCGAACATGTGGACGCTGATTGGTTTGGGCACTGGAGCTGCATTTATTTATAGTGTGGTCGCAACCATTGCACCGCAAATCTTCCCAGACTCATTTATTTCCATGGGTCGTGTCGCTGTTTACTTTGAAGCTTCAGCGGTCATCATTTCATTGACCCTACTGGGACAAATATTGGAGTTAAAAGCACGTTCGCAAACTTCTGCTGCAATTAAGTCACTCCTTGGGCTCGCTCCTAAAACAGCTCGCCGAATCCTGCCTGATGGAACTGAAGAAGATGTTCCTCTAACGCATGTCCATGTAGGAGATTTACTCAGAATTCGCCCAGGTGAAAAAGTGCCTGTGGATGGTGTAATCACTGAAGGAAGTAGTTCAGTGGATGAATCGATGCTGACAGGTGAACCTTTACCTATCACTAAACGTATCGGCGATAAAGTCATTGGAGCTACCCTGAATACCAATGGTTCATTGATCATGCGTTCAGAGAAAATTGGTTCAAGTACCATGTTATCCCAGATCGTACAGATGGTGGCGCAAGCTCAACGATCGAGAGCACCAATGCAACGTATGGCTGATCAGGTAGCAGGTTGGTTCGTCATGGCTGTAGTGACCATTGCCTTGCTTACCTTCTTTGGATGGGGACTATTCGGCCCAGAAGAATCAAGCTGGGTTTATGCATTAATCAATGCTGTGGCAGTACTCATTATTGCCTGTCCTTGTGCACTAGGCTTGGCAACTCCAATGTCTATCATGGTTGCGACGGGTCAAGGTGCTACTCATGGTGTGCTGTTTCGTGATGCAGCAGCCATTGAGAATCTACGCAAGATTGACACACTAATCATCGATAAAACAGGTACGTTAACTGAAGGACGCCCTGTATTCGATCGTGTAGTTGCCGCATCAGATTTTGACGAATCTGAAGTATTACGTTTAGCCGCCAGTCTTGATCAAGGCAGTGAACACCCGCTAGCCGAAGCGATTGTAAATGCAGCACACGAACGTGGCCTGTCTCTTGAAACACCAGATAATTTTGAATCGGGCTCAGGGATTGGTGTTCGAGGTCAAGTGGGCGATCGTCAGTTAGCTTTGGGCAACACAGCACTGATGGAGCAATTGGGTATCTCGGTACAATCTCTGATTCCGCAAGCCGAAGAGCTGCGTTCGGAAGGTGCAAGTGTGATGCATCTAGCCATCAATGGTGAATTGGCCGGTCTGCTTGCAGTATCCGATCCCATCAAAAAAAATACCCCAGAAGCACTTGCCACCCTGAAGGAAGCGGGTCTACGTATCGTGATGGCAACAGGAGATGGTCTCACCACTGCCCGTTCAGTCGCAGCACGTCTAGGCATTGATGAGGTACATGGCGAAGTCAAACCCGCAGATAAACTAGAACTGGTCAGCAAATTGCAGAAGGAAGGTCGCATCGTGGCTATGGCTGGTGATGGCATCAATGATGCACCAGCCTTGGCTAAAGCTGATGTCGGTATCGCTATGGGAACCGGGACTGATGTTGCAATGAATAGTGCCCAAGTTACGCTGGTCAAGGGAGATTTACGAGGGATTGCTGTTGCCCGTTCACTTTCGGAAGCTACTGTCGGCAACATGAAACAGAACCTCATGTTTGCTTTCCTTTACAATGCTTTGGGTATCCCTATCGCGGCTGGCGTACTATATCCATTTACCGGTTGGTTGTTGTCACCGATGATTGCCGCCTTGGCTATGAGTTTGAGTTCAGCTTCAGTCATCACGAATGCCCTTCGCCTGCGAAATAAAAAGTTATGATAGAGAGTTCTTTTCTTCCACCAGATGTACCAGGTCTTATTGCAGCACTTGCCATCGGCCTGCTCATTGGTTTAGAACGAGGATGGCACGATCGTGAATTGCCCGAGGGCAGCCGAGTAGCAGGCCTACGTACCTTCACATTGACAGGATTGCTCGGAGGAGTGCTCGGTCATTTACAACCAAACTTCGGGCCTTGGCCGCTGGTCGCGGCCGTATTAGGGCTTTCCTTATTATTAACAGTGTCCTACGCGCGTACCGCAAAACTTTCCGGTAATCTAAGCGCTACCACGACGATCGCGATGCTGTTGACATTAGTTTTAGGTGCATATGCATCCCATGGTAATGTTACTTTAGCATTAACCGCGGCTGTAATCGTCGCTGTATTTTTGGATCTCAAGCCAACCTTACACGGTTGGCTACGCTTGATAGAGCATCGTGAATTAACCGCATCCCTGCAGTTGCTGGTACTTTCTGTCGTTATATTACCCTACTTACCCAATACGGGTCTGGGACCTTTTGCTGCATTAAATCCTTACCAGTTATGGTGGGCAGTGATCCTGATTGCCGGACTCTCTCTGGCAGGTCATTTTGCCATGCGGCTTACCGGTTCACAAAGAGGCATACTCTGGACAGGTCTATTGGGTGGTTTGGCATCTTCTACAGCTGCAACTGTCGCACTGGCACGCTATACACGCCAGCACCCCGTCATGGTCAGTGCTGCTATTTCTGGAACATTGGCTGCCTGTGGCATCATGTTTTTTCGTATGGTTGTGCTGATAGGCGTCATTGAGCCAGCATTGCTAAGCACTTTTGGTGGTGCAATGATGATTGCGGGAATCCTTCTGCTGGGTATGGCATTGTGGAGACAACGCCAAATTACCAGCGCTGAAAACAACGATCGAACAATAGAAGCAATGGCTCCTTTTGATCTTGGGACAGCATTCAGCTTCGCTGCTTTCCTGGCTGTCATGGCAGTCTTGGTCCCGGCAGCAAAACAATGGTTGGGCACCAGCGGCATCTTCGTATTATCGACTATTTCTGGGCTAGCAGACGTAGATGCTATTTTAGTCTCACTTGCCCGCCTGCATAGTACTGAAGGCTTAACAACAAATGTGGCTGCTGTCGCGCTAGGGCTGGCCACACTGAGCAACATGTTAAGCAAAGCGACAATTGCATGGATGACAGGGGGGGCACAGTTTGGCCGAGCTATCATATTTGGCTACACAATTGCCATGATAGGTGCTGGCGTAGCTCTGGCTCTCAGTTTGAGCTTTATGTAAGGTCAACTCGGGTAAATGGAAGATGTTCAAAAAATGAGTTAAAATGATTCCCCTTGCATGGATTCACTTTGAAAAACAATGGTAAAAATGATTCGACCATTGAGGGATTCAGCCTGGATGGTCGCCCCAAGCATATCAAGAATAGATTTTGTTATCGCGAGCCCTAAGCCGGTTCCTTCTTCTGTTCTTTGTCTAGATGCATCTGTTCGATAAAATCGATCAAATAACCTGGATAGTTGTTCAGGAGAGATTTCAGGGCCTTCATTTTCAATTGAAAATATTGTGTTATCTAAATTCTGTTGAAGTTTTATGCGTATTGTAGAATTCTTATTTCCATATTTAACTGCATTAGATAATAGATTGCTGAGTGCTCGACGTAACATAGCAGGATCACCTTTGACATTTCCAGATCCTGTTTGTTGAAGCGTCATATTTTTTTCGGCAGCTAGCGCATCATAGAAATCAAATAAGGCTGTAACTTCTTTAACCAGGTCAATATTCTGTAAGTTCTGTAATTTTAGGCCATGTTCTGCTTTTGCCAAGAAAAGCATATCGGATACCATTCGAGCCAAACGTTCTAATTCTTCTAAATTAGAAAATAGTACTTCTTGATAGGTACTGGTATCTCGTTTACGGGCAAGACATACTTGAGTTTGAGTCATTA
This sequence comes from Acinetobacter sp. WY4, assembly GCF_018438165.1. Taxonomy (GTDB): domain Bacteria; phylum Pseudomonadota; class Gammaproteobacteria; order Pseudomonadales; family Moraxellaceae; genus Acinetobacter. Next base: position 159,634 of record NZ_CP053948.1, read on the forward strand.
AGTTATTAATCGGTGTTCTAATTTCATGCGCTAAATCAGATGAAAAATCGGAAAGCCTTTCTAAAGCTGATTCTAGTCTGTCGAGCATATCATTGAAGGCAATTGCTAATGATTTTAGTTCTGTTGGTGTGTGCTCAACTTCTAAACGTTCTGAAAGATGTTGGGCAGAAATGCCTTCTGCGACCTTAGCCATTTTTTGCACGGGTCTTAAACCTCTCCAGGTTGCAAACCAGCCTAAAAACATTAAACAAATCGTACCGGCTAAACCAATGTAAAAAAGTTGACGCTTAAAATCATTTAAAAAATGTAGATGTTCAGATGTATCGATCCCCACAATAATGCGTACAGATTGTATTTCAGTATTTTTGTTTATATCCGTGTTGTAGATCATGCCACGATAGGTCTTATTCTTAATTTTCCATTTAATCCAAGGGTTATTTGCTGACTTGATTAACTGTTGAGTATTAATGATTGAAGATGCTGAACTAAATAAAATCTGACCTGCCGGTCGTTCTATTTGGACCATAAGATCATGGTGTCCAACTAAAGCATCTTTCAAATATAGATCAAGTTCTGGAGAATTTTTAGGATGCTGTTGGAGAAGATTCTGAATAAGCTGGATTTTACCTTCTAATTGGGTACGATCTTGCGTTTCAAAATGATGCATCACTAATTTATGGATGAAAAACCCCATCATAATGAGAATGCATATAGTCGATAATGAGAAAATAATACCAATACGAAAACTGATAGATTTGAATAATTTATTATTCATCTTCTACCTCTAATACATACCCCATTCCTCGAATATTCTGAATTAATTTGGGAGTAAAGTTACTGTCAACTTTACTTCTTAATCGTTTAATAGCGACTTCAACGACATTCGTATCACTATCAAAATTCATATCCCAAATTTGAGAAGCAATCAGCGCTCTTGGTAAAATTTCACCTCGTCTACGCATAAAAAGTTCCATAAGCGCGAATTCTTTTGCCGTCAGATCAATGCGTTGACCCGCTCGCGTTACCCGACGTTTTCTCAAATCAAGTTCTAAATCAGCAATCTTAATAATATTACTATCTTCTCTTTGTTGCCCTCGTCTAAGGAGCGTTTTTATTCGAGCTAGAAGCTCTGCAAAAGCAAAAGGCTTAACTAAATAATCATCAGCGCCTAGCTCTAATCCTTTTACTCGATCTTCGATTTGATCTCGGGCGGTAAGAAAAAGAATGGGCATTGTTTTACCGCTGCTACGAATATCATTGATAATATTCCAACCATTTAGTCCAGGTAACATCACGTCTAAAATAATTAAGTCATACTCTTCAGAAAGAGCTTGATGTTTACCCGTTAACCCATCTGTAACCCAGTCCGTAATATAGCCAGCTTCGGATAAACCTTGCTTGAGATAATCACCAGTTTTTTGTTCATCTTCAACTAATAGTATTCTCATTTCCGAATCCTAAGTCATTCATTAAAACTATAATAACGTTATAAAACATCTGATCGAGATAGATTACAAAAATGTCATTTTCAAGTCACTTAGATGTTCAGTGCTTCACTTTATTGTAGTAGCAAGAAATTAACTTTTAGAGAAACTTATGAAAACTGTAGTGCGTCGTAGTCTAACAATTTTAATGTGTGCTGGAACTTTAATTGCTGGTACTCAATCTTGGGCAAAAGATGTATCAACCTCAAGTGCCACTAAAACGGTAAAAGCACAGAAACCTTGTACAAAACCTTGTAAAATGGAAAAAGATGACAAGACTCAGCAAGATCATAGTCAACATCAGTCTCCTAACTCATCTGACATGTCAAAAATGGATCATGCTATGATGAATATGGACCATTCTAAAATGGATCATTCAAAGATGAATATGCCTAGTAGCAATAAATAATTTTATAAATAGCGAGAAAGAAGTATTAAAGTTTATACTAAATATTTGCTTTATTACTTCAATCTTGACCTTTCTAAAGGTGAGATAGAATGTCAAATAAGTTAAGTCATGTACTCTTAATTGGAGTTGGTTTATTTTCATCAACTTGGGTAATGGCGGCAGTTAAAGAATATGATTTAACAATCGCTGAACAAACTGTAAATATCACAGGAAAACCGCTAAAGAGAATTACCGTTAATGGTAAATTCGTTGCACCACTTCTTGAATTTGAAGAAGGTGATGAGGCCGTTATCCGTGTTCACAATAAGTTAAAAAATCAGGACTCTTCAATCCATTGGCATGGCTTATTATTACCTGGAATTATGGATGGTGTACCTGGATTTAACAAATTTCATGGCATTGCCCCTAATACAACTTATGAATATAAGTTTAAAGTCCGCCAAAATGGTACTTATTGGTATCATTCACATAGTAAAGGACAAGAACAAGACGGTTTATATGGTGCTTTTGTTATTTATCCTAAAGATAAAACTCCACTAACAGCTGCTGAAAAAACCGATAAAGATTACGTTGTTTTGCTTTCTGATTTTCATAATTCAACAAGTGATCAAATTATGAAAAATCTTAAAAAAGAAGCAGATTACTATCAGAACCGTCGCGAAACAGTATTCGATGTATTAAAACAAGTTAAACGTGATGGATTAAAGGCAACTTGGCAAGACCGCTCTATGTGGAATCAGATGCGGATGTTGAAAACAGATATGTCCGATGTGACTGGTTATACATTTTTAATGAATGGCAAAACACCTCAGCAAAACTGGACCGGTAACTTCAAAGCTGGTGAAAAAGTTCGCCTTCGTTTTATTAATGCTTCCGCTATGTCATTCTTTGATGTACGCATTCCAAACCTAAAAATGACTGTAGTCAGTGCTGATGGTCAACCTGTAAAGCCCGTTCCTGTAGATGAGTTCCGTATTGGTACTGCTGAAACCTATGATGTCATTGTGGAACCAAAACAAGCACATTACCAAATTGAAGCTGAATCTATTGATCGTACCGGTTTTTCAGTGGGAACATTACATGAAGAAAGCAGCCCAGCAGTCAAACAAATTGAGATGCCTAAATCTCGCCCTCGTGCTTTATTAACTATGGAAGATATGGGGATGAGCCATGACATGTCATCTATGAAAGATATGAATCACGATATGTCTTCTATGAAAGGCATGAATCACGATATGTCTTCTATGAAAGGTATGGATCATGATATGTCTTCTATGAAAGGTATGGATCATGATATGTCTTCTATGAAAGGCATGAATCACGATATGTCTTCTATGAAAGGTATGGATCATGATATGTCTTCAATGAAAGATATGAATCATGATATGTCTTCTATGAAAGGCATGAATCACGATATGTCTTCTATGAAAGGTATGGATCATGATATGTCTTCTATGAAAGGTATGGATCATGATATGCCGATGAATAGCGCTACTGTTAAGGCGGCTTCAGACAAGAATGATAATACCGTATTTGGATGGGCAAATGCTTCAACACCTGAAGGTAATAAAGCATTGCAATATAGTGATTTGCAATCGTTAGATCCTCAAAAAGACACTCGTGCAGCTGAACGTGAAATAGAGATCCGTCTTGGTGGAAACATGGAGCGTTATATTTGGACAATAAATGGTAAAAAATTTAATGAAGCCGACCCACTAGTGGTGAAGTATGGTGAACGTATTCGCTTAAAATTTGTCAATGACAGTATGATGGCTCACCCAATGCACTTACATGGCATGTTTATGCAGCTTGAGAATGGTCAGGATCCAAGCAATATGCCAAACAAACATACGGTAATTGTTCCACCTGGGAAAACGATAACCACTCTACTCACAGCTGATGAGTTAGGTGAGTGGGCTATTCATTGTCACCTGCTTTACCATATGAGTGCAGGAATGATGAATAAACTCATTGTAGCTCAAGTGGAAGATGGTAATTCTACAAAGACTGTTCCTCAGTCCCAAGTAAATGAGAAGGGAGTAAATCCACATGCAAATCACTAAGAATTTCTTCTCAAAAACAGTCTTATCAATTGCATTAATAAGTATATCAAACTTAACTTTTGCTAATAGCAGCACTTCGGAACAAGAAAGTAATATTACAAATGGTATGAGAGTCTTATTACAGGAGTCTGGTGGCTTAAGATATAGCCCCCAAGAATTGTATCCAGAATATTATTCAATGGAAAATGCAAATGGGGGAGATAATATTATTTTGACTGCAAGAAAGACATCAGACGGATCTCACGATGATCATCTTAAAGAACATGGCGGACAAATTTATCAAGTAACAAGACTTGAAAATGCATGGATGGTTGATGAAGACGGTAAGGGCAACCTAGGAACAAAGCTTGAAACTTTGATTGGAACAGATGAAAATCGTCTATTTATTGAAGCCAATTCGGAAAAGTCAGAAAGTAATGATCCAAAATATGCTGTATCAGCACTTTATAGCCGTAACGTAGCCCCATTTTGGGATATACAAGCTGGTGTAAGATATAGCGAAGATAAAAATAGCAGCAACAGTGATCGAGTTGATGGTGTTATTGGTGTATTAGGATTAGCTCCTTATTTCTTTGAAACACAAGCATATCTTTATGGCGGTGAGAATAATTTTTGGGGAGCAAGTTTTGAATTAGAACGTGATTTGCTTTTAACTCAGAAACTTATTACCCAACCTTATATCGAAGCAGATGTAATATTTAGCGATGATTCTAACTATGCTGCAAAATCAGGTTTATCAGAACTTAAAACTGGTATCAAAACCCGATATGAGATTACTAAGCGAATTAAACCTTTCATTGATGTTGCTTACCAATATGAAAAAGGACAGAAAGCCACTTCTATGCAAGAGGCAACAGAGTCTGAAAAGGGATGGAAATATGGTGCAGGTATCGAATTAGTTTTTTAAAATAATATGACTTGGAATCATGAATGGTAGCTTCGGCTACTATTCATGAAATTGTTGTCATTTCCTTTCGAATCTGTAAAACTAAAAAAGCTTAAATTTTGGTCTTATCTCTATGCAGTGGTTAAAAACATGCCTATCGCTGTTTTTATCGTTTGCTATCCTTTTAGTAGGATCGGCTGCTGCTGCTTCGTCTGTACATAAGCGGTGTTTAATGCCATCTGAACAGATGAAATCCATGCAAATGGAAGCATCTCAAAACCAGGATATGATGCATACCGACTGTATGAAAGTTGAAGCAAAGGTCAAAAAAAGGCACTGTTGCAAATAGAGATTTGAGTCGATGAAGTTCCTTTTTAAAAGTGCTTAGAGACCGAAAACCCTGTTGATTAGACACACTTCACCTTGAGGCTGACCATAATAAAATGACGATGCTTGTCCTTTACGTAGTGCACGCATGACTTCAATACCTTTAATTGTGGCATAAGCCGTCTTCATAGATTTGAATCCTAATGTGGCCCTGATGATCCGCTTTAACTTACCATGATCACATTCAATGACATTATTTTTATACTTAATCTGCCTGTGCTCAATATCTACTGGACATTTTCCTTCTCGCTTTAACCGTGATAAAGCATGGCCATAGGTCGCTGCTTTATCTGTATTGATGACCCGTGGAATTTGCCATTTTTTCACCGTATTGAAGATCTTTCCTAGAAAACTATAGGCTGATTTACTGTTCCGTCTAGCGGAAAGGTAAAAGTCAATCGTATGACCCCGTTGATCAACTGCACGATACAGGTAAGTCCATCGCCCCTTCACTTTGATATAAGTCTCATCCATATGCCATGAATGTAAATCTGTAGGATTACGCCAATACCAGCGTAACCGTTTTTCCATTTCTGGAGCATAACGCTGAACCCAACGATAAATTGTACTGTGATCCACATTTATGCCTCGTTCAGCGAGCATTTCTTGAAGTTCACGATAGCTGATGCCATATTTACAATACCAACGAACAGCCCAAAGAATGATTTCACCTTGAAAGTGCCGACCGTGGAAGGGATTCATCTGCTGTATCTCGAAATAAATAAGATATTTAGCTTATCATGTCAGCCTATTTGCAACAGTGCCTGAAAAATTGAAAGGCCAAAAAGTAGGGTATATCCGGGTAAGTTCTGTCGAGCAAAACACTGGACGTCAACTTGAGGGAATTGAAGTCGACCGGATTTTTGTT